>DAOQNB010000072.1:0-8546 GCA_035335845.1 Acidobacteriota bacterium
TATTTCCCAAGAAAGGAACACGCAATGATCATCGAAATTGAACCACTGGGCACTGAGATTCTGCTTCCTGCAATCGTGATTGGCTATGAAATAGATTTTTGTTTTGAACATCTTCCGTTAGGTGACCTGCCTGACCATCCACCCTGGATTCTGAGCATGGCGCAACAGGCTGGCGGTTATGGTATGAGCTATCCGACCTGTGTCGGCCTGGTGCTTCGGCTTTTGGCAAATACCAGTCACTCTCCGGCTGATTTGCCGTTCCTGATTCAAGGTTTTCAGGAGATGGCTGAGGACCCACGAATTGGGGTCCTGAAACAAAAGTACCTGGTTCTTCATTCGATGGTTGCAACCTGGGGACAAAACTATACGCCCCAGGAATTGACTCGATTTTCTGCTTTTTTGGCTGACTACCTCAGCTTACCGCCGATTGAAGGAGGCATTGAAGCCTTTATTCGATTTGCCCCCTGTCACCCGCTTGAATATTTTGCAGGCTGGAAAATTCTCTCGGTCACGATAGATACCAGATCCGCTCCGGCATCACTGTATCAGTTTGAATCGCCTCAAACCACGGTGTATCACCTTGATTCGATTCCTCCTCAGGGACTGATTTTGGCGGATGAGACCGAGGTTTCTGAAGGGACAATGAGCCAGTTGCTTGTATTTGGAAAGAAGCTGGGCATCGAAACACCTCCCAGAGTATTCCTGCTTTGGGAAAACTCCGATTAGCCGAGGTTTCAGAGTTGAGTTATACCAAAAGTCGAGGATTCTGAATGGCAAATGCTCTTTCGTCTGGAAGGATTATTCATATTTCTCCAACTCAAGTCCTGGCTGATGGTCTGATAGCGGCTGGGTTTGGAGATATAGTGGAAATTGGCGGTAATGGACCGGCACTGGTCACAGCACTACAGGATAATCAGGTTGAACTGGCCCCGCTTCGGTCAGATTCCATGGCGATTGGAACCATGGTTCACTCTCCCAGGCCGCTCAAGGTGCCGGTTGGAACAGAGCTGTGTGGTCGGGTTCTGGATTGCCTTGGGAATCCACTTGATACCGGACCCTACTTTCGTCACACCATTCCACATCGGGTGTTTGTAAAACATCCGTGCCCGATTCTGCCTGAAAATCAGCCCGAGAAATACCATCGGCTCACAACCGGGTTGCTGGTCTATGATCTCAAGCAGGTGTTTTTGAAGGGAATGGCACTGATTGCGAGCCAGGATTTCCCAGCCGTAGTCAGTCACCTGATTTGGCATCAGGTTGAAAATGCAATGATTGTGATTTATGCCCGGATCCGGGGCGGTCACGGCTCAGAAACGGTAATCAAAGAAGCGGCGGGACGCCGGCCACTTCCCCAATCCGTGATCATTGTCGAAAGCGGCCCAGATTCCACACCCGCCGCAAACTGGTTGCTTCCCTGGAGCGCCGTGGCCATTGGTTCAGGGTTGCGAGCCCAGGGCCACCAGGTACTGGTTGTGATTGACTCGCTTGAGGTGTGGAGTCGCTACGTCGCAGCATTTCCCTGGCGAGGCACGTTGGAAACCCAGACCGGTCAATTGACTGATCAGGCTTTTGCCCCCCGCCAGGGAAGCCTGACAATTCTGGCGCTGGCTTCCCCCACTCTTTTTCCTCCAGTTCAGGAAATGTTTGATGGTGCCCTTGATTTCAGCCGGGCACTCAGTGGATTTCCCCGTCACCTGAACTCAAGACTTTGCCGGCCTCCGATCAAAGTGTATGACATGGGTTTATTGGGTCGAGCCATTGCCGCGCTGGCAGAAATCGAGGGCCTTTCCGAGTTACCGGACAGCAAATTTCCCGCTGGCAAAGCCCAGTATCTGGAGCAACATTGTGCCTGGGGTCTCAGAATGCAAAAGTGTTTGCAGTTTGATCTGACGATGACCGCTGACAGTATTGAACAACTGATTATTTTGTCGCTGGTGAGTGGATTCACTGAAATCCCGATTGAACTGATTCCTTCTTTTGCCAAACTACTGCTTGCTCGGATTCGAACCGAATGCTCTTATCATCTGAGTCAAATCAGGCAACATGCTTTTTATTCGAAAGAAGATCACGACGTTTTTGCTCAAATCGCCAGCGAAATCCAAAGCAACGTCAAGCCGTAGCACTCCAAATTACTTCAAGTAAAAATAAATCCCTTCTGCACGGTAGCGGTACATTTTTGTCAGCGTTGGATTGTGAGCAAATTTGGGGCTGGCACCGATGGTTTTATTGGCATCCAGCAAGATCACCTGACCGTCGCGCACCACGTAATCAAACTTTCCATAGTCAAAGTTCATTTTCTGCCGCAATTCAATGATTTGCGGATGCGGCTCGACTGATTCAGAGTGAATTTGGGTCTTCCCATTTACAATCGGTTGCGGAGAAGACAATCGAGCGCAGGTCAGGCGGTCACCTAAAAAATGAAAGTTGAAGACATGGTACAGACCATCTTCGATTTGGGGCAGAAATTGCTCGATGATGACTTGTGGGTTGTCACGGAATTTTCGTGGAACATCCTGCAGGCTCGGAAAAATTGGGTAGTCCATTGGAGCCTGAAATGGCGAGACATCTGGCAGCAAACCATGGTGGCCAAGCCATTTTCGGAGCCGGACGACCTGTCGCGGAATGCCGCTTTGCGAAAGGAGTCGTTCTGGAACTCCGGCAAAGTTCAGGTTTGATTTGACGATGACCGGGCCCTGGTAGCCGTCTCCGGCTGTGACCAGATACCGACTATAGGATGATTTGCGAACATCAGCTAACCCAGCATTGAGGGCAACCGGATACTGGCGGGCAAATTCCAGATATTTGTTTGGAACCACTGATAAATCAACGTGAACAATCAGGACATCAGCCGGGATAAACGTATCAACCCCATAAATTTCAGTCACTTCCAGGCCATCCTGCTTCCAGAACTCGGCCAGCAGGTCAATCGTGTAAGGAACTCGCCAGCCACGATTTTTTTCATGAAAGAGAATAGCGATACGTGCCGTCATTGAAAGAGTGAATCCTGGTTTGGCTCATTGAAAGGAAACTATCCAAGGTAAACATGAATTCCGGCGGCCAGTTTTTTGTAGAATCGGATCAATTCAGGTGTCCGTTGGAAAACTTTGCGGCTGTCACCAATGGTTTTGTTGATGTCAATAATCACAACTTTTCCGTCGTGGAACACATAGTCAATCTTTCCATAATCAAGTGGGATGTCAGCCAATTGTTCCAAAACCTCCGAATCGGGGTCAATAAAGTCAATGCGTTGATAGGTTCTGCCGTTGACAATCGGATGATGGCCCGCTAACCGGATACCAGTCCGGAGATTCCCAAAGATATACAGATTATGGATGCAATAAAATTCTTCGTGTCGGCACTGAAAAAACTTTTCAACCACGACATCAGGATGGTTGAACAAAGAATTTGGGACATCCTCTACTCGATCAAAGATTTGATACTCCAGGTTTGATTGAAAGACAGGTAACTTCTTCAGAAATGGGAAGATCCGATGTTGGAGTCGCTTCAGCCAAAAAGGAGATTGGCGAAGTTGAGCTTCTTTCAGTTTTCGTTCAGGTGCTCCGGCATAGTTCAAATTGGATTTCACAATAACCGGCCCACCATACGGGTCACCGGGTTTGATTAAATTCTGACTGATGGTCACCTTTCGAATGTCGGTCAACCTGGTATTGAGCGCCACTGGATATTGCCGGGTAAATTCGAGGTACTCTGGCGGGACAACTGAAAGATCAATATGAAGGATCACAATATCTGCCGGAACAAATCTGTCAAGGCCATAGAGTTCAATAACTTCGAGTCCTTCTTCTCGCCAGATTTCAGCCAGTTCATCAATCATGTAAGTTGATGAGCGATCATACTGAAACTCATGGAACAGAATGATGATCCGTTTTTTCATAAAAACCATCCAGCCTCAGATTGTTCAACGACGCTCAACCAAAGTAGGCATAAATACCCGAAGCAAGATGCTCGTAACACTTGAAAAGCGCTGCTGGTCGAGAGAAATTGCCAGCCCCAACCGTTTTATTGACGTCCAGCACAATCGCTTTTCCGTCACTCATCACATAATCAATTTTGCCGTATTCAATCTGGTGATGAGTACAATACTGAATGATTTCCGAAGCTGGCTCATTGATTTCAAACCGCTTACAGGTTCCTACATTCACAATCGGCTGTTCCCCTGCCAGAAACGTGCCGTACCCGTTTTTGCCAAGCACGACGTAATTTTGGACACAGTACAGCCCGTCTTCCATTTGGGGAAAGAATTTTTCGACCACGACCTCTGAATTGTTGAAAAATGACCGGGGTACATCACTCAGCCGGTCAAAAATCTGGTAATCCTGATTTGATTGAAACACTGGTGGCCTGGTGGGACGTGGGGTTATCCACCTCCCAAGCCGTTGGAGCAACGTCAGTGAAGGTTTTGATTCAAGGTGTTCAATCAGCCGTTCCGGATACCCCGCCGAATTCAGGTTGGATTTGACAATCACTGGTCCCTGGTATGGTGAATCACCCGAAACAAGATGAAGGCTGATGGTTGCCTTGCAAATATCTTTCACCAGGTTGTTTAACACAACTGGATACTGACTGGCAAAGTGAAGGTATGTGTCAGGAACAACCGACACATCAATGTGCAAAATCGCAACATCTGCTGGTATAAAGTCTGAGGTACCAAAGACTTCGATCACCTCAATTCCACTGGCTCGCCAGATATCAATCAGAAAGTCAATCAAATACGGTGTTTTCCGATGGTAATGCGTCTCGTGATGCAGAACCGCGACTCGCCTTTTCATATCCTTTACCAGGCGGTGGCACCGCCATCCACGACCAGCACCTGGCCAACGACAAAATCCGAAGCGCGCGAGGCTAAGAACAAGACCGCGCCTTTGAGTTCATTTTCCTGACCAACACGACCCAACGGCGTTGCGGTTTCGACTTCTTCCTGATGCTCTGAAAGTAAGGCTTCAGTCATTCGGGTTGGGAAAAAGCCCGGCGCTACGGCATTGACATAAATTCCTTTAGGGGCCCACTTCACAGCCAGATCACGCGACATACTGATCATGGCGCCTTTGCTTGCATTGTAGCCAACTGCGTCCATTACTGCGGCAGACGAACCAGCCAGACCTGCCACCGAAGCGATATTGACGATTTTTCCGCCGCCGACCTTGAGCATTTCCGGATAGACCGCCTGGGCCATCAAAAACGCGCCGGTGACATTGACCGTCATGACCTGATTCCAGCGGTCAAGCGACATCGTCTCTGCCGGGGCTTTCCAGGTAATTCCGGCGTTGTTGATCAAAATATCCACCCGGCCAAAGCGTTCGACTGTCTGGGCAACCACGTGTCGGGCATGCTCGGGATTGGTCACATCACAGGCCAGCGCCAGGGCTTCAATGCCAGCACTGGTTAATTCTTCAAGGGTTGGATCCAGCCACTGTTGCCGCCGGGCGGTAATCACGACCCTGGCACCGGCTTCACCCAGGCCAAATGCAATTTCCCGTCCGAGTCCACGCGAACCGCCAGTCACAATGGCGACTTTTCCTGTCAAATCAAAAAGTTCTTTTACGTGCATGTCCATTCCTTTCAAGAGGTAGCAAAGTTTTGAGAGCCTTATTTTTCCACCACAGAGGACACAGTGGAACACAGAGGGAAATCATCCGGCCTGCTGGCGTTTTTCTTCCAGTTCCATCCAGCGTTCGAGGCTGATTTCAAGGTCCTGGTTGATGCTGGCCAGCTCGTCAGTTAAATCCGAAAGCAACTGGTAATTGCTTTCAATCCCGAACTCGGCTGGCTGGCTGAGTTTCGTCTCAATCTCACCTTTTTTTTGCTCAAGCGTGGCAATTTCTTTTTCAAGTGCGGCCAGTTCCAGCTTTTCTTTGTAGGAAAGTCCAGGTTTCGGTGTCTTTTTCGGTTGGGGATTGGCGGCCTGGGCTTCGGCCTTTTGGGATTTGGCTTTGTCTTCTTCCTGGAGCGATTTCAGTTGTGTGTACAGGCTGTAGTTTCCAGCGTGATTGACAACCTCTCCCTTGCCTTCAAACACCAGCATCGAGGTGGCCACTTTATCCAGGAAAAAACGGTCGTGGGTGACGAACAACACACAACCAGCAAAGGAATTGAGCAGTTCTTCGACCCACTGCATGGTGTCAATGTCGAGGTCGTTGGTAGGTTCGTCGAGCACAAGCAGGTTGGCTTCCAGCAGAAGCAATTTGGCCAGTTTGAGTCGGGTTTTTTCCCCTCCGCTCAGCGAACAAACCGGAACATCGAGCCGCTCATTGGCAAATTTAAAGTCGCTCAGATAGGACCGCACATTGCGAAATTCACCGTTCACTTTCACAAATTCAGCATTTTCAGAAATGAATTTCCAGATGGTGTCCGGGGTCTCCATTTCATCCCGGTCCTGTGAAAAATAGGCGATGCGGGTGTTTTTGCCGTGAATCACTTCACCAGACGCCGGTTCGGCTTGTTTGAGCAAAACTTTCAGAAGCGACGTCTTCCCACACCCATTTGGCCCAAGCAAGGCCACGCGTTCGCCTTTTTTCAGAATGAAATCCAGCGTATTGACCAGCGTCCGGCCTTCGATTGTTACAGTGACCTGCCGGGTTTCCAGGATGGTGTTGCCCAGATCTTTTTGAATCGCATAGTGGGCCGAGAGATTGAGTTCGGCTTCGCGTCGGGCCTGTTCGCGGAGTTCGAGCACACTGTTGATTCGGTGTTTGGATTTGGTGCCACGGGCGCGCACCCCCCGGCGGAGCCAGGCTTCTTCGCGTCGCAACAGGTTGAGCAATTTGGCGTGTGACCGGGCTTCCTGGGCTTCGGCTTCTGCCCGGGCCATCAGGTAATCAGAATAGCCCCCCTTATACCCAATCGCTTTGCCACCAGAGAGTTCAACCATCCGATCCACAATGTTATCAAGGAAATACCGGTCGTGGGTAATCAACAACAGTGACCCTGGGTAGGTGTCAAGGTACTGTTCGAGCCAGGAAATCGTGGTCGCATCAAGATGGTTGGTGGGTTCGTCGAGGACCAGCAGGTCCGGATTGCGCAGGAAAGCACAGGCCAGCGCCACGCGTTTGCGTTCGCCACCACTGAGTTCTCCCATCCGTTTCTGGTCATCCGGAATATCAAGATACCCGCGCAACGTATCGAGCCGGTGCTGGTATTGCCAGCCGCCGAGGTGTTCTAACCGGTGCTCAATCTCATCATGAGCCGCCTGGAGCTTGAGAAATTCGGTTTCGTTGGTGGTGGCGGCCATTTGTTCGGTAATCGCCTGATAGTCGGCGATGACTTGCTGGATTTCGACCAGGCTGGCGGCCAGGGTATCGTGGATGGTGGCAGTTGGGTCAAATTGAGGCTCCTGAGGAAGCACACCGACGGAAATGCCTCGCCGGAGCGAAACACCCCCTGAATCAGGCTCAACTTCACCGGAAATCATGTTAAAGAGCGTCGTTTTTCCGCTGCCATTGGCCCCGATGATGGCAACCCGTTCACCGAGATTGATGGCCAGGGAGACTTTATCGAGGACGGGTTGTAACCCGAAGGACTTGGTAACTTGTGTAATACTGAGGATATTCATTTTGGAGTTGGCTAATTTGAAAAGGTTGCGACAATATAGCCATCCATTCCCCAAATATCAAAAAAAGATGCCTTTGGAGTGTGGCCCCTTGACGCTCCCGTTGGAGTGCGGCGGCTTGACGCCGCTTTCAACGTACAAAAAAGGGAGCTGATTGGAAGACGTGTATTTCTCCGAAAACCCTGAATCCTGAACTCTCAAAAGATATGAAAATGCGCATCATCGCAATTGCAAATCAAAAAGGTGGCTCAGCGAAAACCACCACCACCATCAATCTTGGAGCCGCGCTGGCACTCCAGAAAAAACGGGTCTTGCTGGTTGATATGGATCCGCAAGGCCATCTGGCTGAAGGATTTGGCATCCCGGCAGAATCGGTCGAGAAAGATATTTCACTGGTCCTGGAAAAAAAAGCCAAATTGGGCGAGGTCATCCAAAATCTGCGCCCCAAACTTGATCTGGCACCTTCAAATATTTTGCTTTCCCAGACTGAAGCGGTCTTGTTTACCAAAACTCGGCGTGAAGATCGCCTGAAAGCCGCGCTCCAGCAGTTAGGCCATGAATATGATTTTGTGTTGATTGATTGCCCGCCATCGCTTGGGTTGCTCACGGTCAACTGTCTGGCGGCGGCTCAGGAAGTGCTGATTACCATGGCCGCCGAATATTACGCCCTGCTCGGTGTTGGCCTCCTGCTCAACACGCTCGAAGACCTTCGGGAAGAACTCAACCCGGATCTGAAAATTCTGGGAATTGTTGCCACCCGGGTGACCCGAACGACCCATTCCCGCGATGTGCTCTCACACGTCGAAGAAAATCTCACCTCACGGGCCCGGTTGCTGCAAACCCAGGTCAAAGAACAGGTTGCCTTGCGAAATTGTGCGCTTTCAGGGCAAACGATCTTTGAATTTGCTCCCGATTCCGAAGCTGCCCAGAGTTACACAGCATTGGCCAAAGAAGTCATTCGGGCGGGAAAAGCGAAGTA
>DAOQNB010000072.1:8646-12408 GCA_035335845.1 Acidobacteriota bacterium
TAGCAGGCTAAAAACAAGTCGCGAGGAGTCAGAAAGACCGAGTCGCAAATCGCTACTCGCTTGATACTTCGCAACTTCACTCTGATTGGCATAGCCTTTTCAATCAATTCTGAATACTATGGGCGCGGCACATCGAGCGGTTGTCAAACGCTTCACTCACTCAACCGCCGTTTCAAACTCACACAACCTACTTCACGAAATCGCCTCCCCGCACCCACGCTTTTTGAACCTGTCCGATCTGGTGACTCTGACGGCTGTGCCGTACTTGAGTCGCAAGTATCAACGCTTTGATACAACCACGCCACGTGGGTGGTGCAGGACTTTCGTTCATCGAGGATTTGCATGAAATTCAACCGACTTGGAAATACAGGATTGAAGGTCTCTGAAATTTGCCTTGGGGCGATGACCTTTGGCTCAAATTTTTACACGATTGCCCAGGTTGATCAGGCCGGGGCCGATGAAATGGTCAAGGCAGCGATTGAGGGCGGCGTGAACTTTTTCGACACCGCCGATATTTATTCCTATGGCCAATCTGAAATCGTCTTGGGCCAGGCGTTGCGCAACACCGGGCTCAATCGGGATAAATACCTGATTGCGTCCAAAGTTCGAGCTGGAATGAGCGAAGGCGCCATCACCGGCACCAGCGACCACAACAACGTTGGTTTATCTCGTCATCACATTTTATCTTCAGTTGAAGGCAGCCTGCGGCGGTTGGGAACTGACTACATTGATCTGTACCAGGTTCACGGCTGGGACATTGCCACGCCACTTGAAGAAACCCTTCGGGCACTGGAAGATCTGGTTCGTCAGGGCAAAGTTCGGTATCTGGGATGCTCAAATTTTGCTGCCCGGCATCTGGCGAAAGCGCTGGTCCTGGCCGGTGAGCGTGGCTGGGATCGCTTTGTGTCGCTCCAGACCTATTATTCACTCGTCGGGCGCGACATCGAGCACGAGTTGCTTCCGCTGTGCCGTGAGGAAGGCATTGGGGTGATGCCCTGGTCACCGCTTTCAGGCGGATTTTTAACTGGAAAATATCGCCGCGAAGGCGTGGTGGAAACCGGTGGCCGGCGAACCCGTGGCGCATTTCCTCCGATTGATGAAGATCGTGGGTATGATGCCGTTGAGGCACTCGACGCCATTGCCAAAGATCGAGGGGTGACCATTGCCCAGGTTGCCCTGGCCTGGGTCTTAGCCCAGAAGGGAATTACTTCGGTGATCATTGGGGCAAATAAAATGTCCCAGTTGAACGACAATTTGAAGGCGATCGAAATTCAATTGACGTCTGAAGAAATTGCCACTTTGTCAGCTACCACCCAGCCACCAACCCAGTATCCGGGATGGATGTACATCCATCAAAATCAAAATCGTCTGTAACTGAAAATGGTCAACCGTCAGTGAATGGTATGCACAAGGCACATCGGGACAATTGATTGTCATGTGTAGCAACGAAAATTTCCAGCCTTGATTCAAAGAAACGCCTCAGGTGGAATATCACTTGCTTTATGGGTTTTACAATGGATTGAGAATGAACTGACGGTTGATCAAAAGGAGAACAACAGATGATCGGGAAAATGATCGCACAGTACCGCATCGTCGAGGCGCTTGGAAAAGGCGGCATGGGCACGGTGTATAAGGCCCAGGACACCCAACTCAATCGGACAGTGGTACTCAAACTGCTGTCCCAGAACCTCCTTGGTAATGATAAAGCCCGAAGCCGGTTTTTGCGCGAGGCCCGACTCGCCTCAGCCCTCGATCACCCAAACATCTGTACCATCTATGAGATCCAGGAAACTGGGGGCTATTACTACATTGCGATGCAATACATTGAGGGACAGACACTGAAACAGGCGATCAACCGACGCCCGCTGTCCAATTCGACGTTTCTCTCCATTGCGTTGCAGGTAGCCGATGCCCTGGCCAGCGCCCATGATCGAGGCGTGATCCACCGGGATATCAAACCGCAAAACATCATGATCACCCCGCGTGGGCAAGCCAAAGTTCTTGATTTTGGTTTGGCGAAAAACATCAATGAATCAAGTGGCACAGCTTCGGGGGCAATGGTGAGCGGAGACTTAACCGATCAGGGCAAAACGCTTGGAACGCCTTCCTACATGTCTCCAGAGCAGGCCCGGTGCGAACGACTTGACCGCAGATCCGATATCTTTTCATTTGGCACCGTACTCTATGAAATGATCACGGGCCAGAAAGCCTTTGCCGGCAGCAATACCGTTGATATTATGTATGGGGTTTGCAACCAGGATCCAAAGCCGATTTCAGACCTGAACTCCAAAGCGGCGCCTGGCTTTCAAGAACTACTGGCCCGAGCCATGGCCAAAGATCCAAACCGCCGGTATCAGTCAATGCAGGCGCTGATTACTGACCTGAAACATATCACGGCGACGACAGGAGGCCGGGTTGGGATTCCAGATGGGTTGCATCAGCCGTTTGCGCCAGTCGAACGGGCTGGTGGGTGGATGGATCGCCTGGTCCCGCCAGCCATTCGGCGGGTGTTTTTCAAAAGCAGCGCCAGCGGATCGGCTGAATTACCTCCCCAGCGGGATTCGAGTCAGCAGGTCCTGCCCAGCAACGAATCGCGGTCTGTCCAGGGGGCAGATTTTTCGATCCACGATGATTTTCCACTGATTCCAGGCCAGCATAAAACGCTGGCGGTGCTTCCGTTTCGGAACCTGGGCGGATCAATTGATGACAGCGCCCGGGTCTCGCTCCTGGAAGCGCTGATTATTGAATTGACCAAGTTTAAATCGCTTACCATTCGCCCAACGAGTATGGTGTTGCAGTATCTGGAAGAAGAAACCAATCCAACCGAAGTTGGTCGAGATCTGGGTGTTGATGCGGTGTTACTCGGCAGTTGTCTGGGGTCAGCCAATCGGATGCGAGTCACGACTCAACTCATTGACATCATTACCGGCAACATTCTCTGGGCTGGAAAAATTGATGTAACGAACAATGATCCAATCAGATTACTGGATCAGATGTGTCAGCGGATCGTGGGTGAATTGAGTAAGAAAGCGGCGGGTTCGGCCTTTGACCTTCTGGTTGATGAAGACCAGGACGTACGCATGGACGCGATTTCAGCACTCAAGTTTTCCAATGACCCCAAAGCAATTGAAGCCCTGGCTGAAGCGTTAAAAGACCGGAGCCAACTGGTCAAAGCTGCCGCTGCCGATGCGCTGGCCTGTTTTGGACGCCGGGCGACTCCGATTTTGTCACTTGAAATTGAAGACGCGCTGGCCCGCCAGGACATGGGAACGGCCCGGTATGGTGTTCAGGCCGCAGGGCGGATCCAAAGTAGTGAACTGGTGCCGATTTTGCTCGAAGCGCTGGTTTCGGATGATAGCTTTGTCGCCAGCGAAGCGGCACTGGCACTGGGGAATATTCGCGACCAGCGCGCCTGCTCAGATCTGGTCGAAGCCCTGTCCCGAGCTGATGCCAACATCCGGTTTGCTGCCGTTCAGGCACTCGGGCTGATTGCGGATCCGCAATCGCTGGCACCACTCGAAAACCGTCTCCGCCAGGATGAAGACGAGGGAGTCCAGGCCAAAGCCCTCTGGGCCATCAATCGAATCCGCCGCAAGCCCTTTGGAACTCAGACCCTGACCATTGTGCACACACCATTGCTCCAACGGCATTGATTGGCCGAATCAAGAATTGAGAATGAAGAATTGAGAATGAAGAATGAAGAATGAAGAATGAAGAATGAAGAATTGAGAATTGAGAATGAAGAATGAAGAATGAAGAATT
>DAOQNB010000073.1:0-12357 GCA_035335845.1 Acidobacteriota bacterium
TTCTTCATTCTTCATTCTTCATTCTTCATTCTTCATTCTCAATTCTTCATTCTTGACGACGCTTTGGTATATTTTTGACAGAGTGTGAATCTTTTGACGCACCCTGGAATAGAGCAGGCCGGGAATTCGACTGAAACTTCTGAGCGGTCAGACCGTAATTTGTGCGTCCGCAAGCACTTGCTGTGAAAGCCGGAAAAATATTGCACGCTTTGGCAAGGTATTTGCACAACCCAAAGCCGCAACATTCATCACAGCATCAGGAGGAACGGCAAATGACATTTCGAATTTCACAAACCATTGACCACACCGCTCAAAACGCAGACGTTTTGGTCGAAGGCATTCTGACCCAGGCTGAAGCGAAACTGCTGGAAAACATTTGCACCGACCTGATGGACCGTGTGCAAAGCAACATCACGATTAATGTTTCAGGGGTTACCATCCAGGATGATGGGGCAAAAGAATTACTGCACCGGATCAAAGACAGGTGTACCTCACTGACCCGCTGCTCGTTTTTTCCCCGAAATCTGATTGAGGATTTTCACAATGGCGAATTCCAACCCTGTTACTAACCGGTTGACTCTGGCGCTCGGTGCCCTGTTGCTGATTGTGGTGGCAGTTCCCCCCGCACTGGCGCAAAAAAAACCAGCTCAACAAGCTGGTTCCCAAACGACACTGGCTGAAAAAGCCAAACAGAGCCATCAGGATTTGATTGAGGCCACTGAAAGCTATAAAGCCAGTCTTGAAAAATTGATTGCCCTGTATGAGACCGATGCTCAAAACCAGGCAGAACGCCTTGGGAAACTCAAAACCCTTTTTGAGCAAGGTCTCATCGCTCGCCGCGAACTTGACACCCAGCAACAAGCCATTGATTCTCTCCAGGCCAAAATCAGTAATGCCCAAAATCAGATCACTCAGGCCGATTCGATGATTGTCGAAGTCCTCGCCCTCGACGAACAACTCAACCGAATCGCTCAATCCACCGCCCGCCTTTCGAAATACACGACCGTTTCCATCAAATACACCGGCACGCGCGGCTGGTCCATTTCAGAAGCCAGTTTCCTCCAGCAATTTTACCTCACCCGATTTGGCCGTCAGCTCCCGATTACGGCCTTTGGTCAGTCAGCCACCCACGACAAGTTAGGCTATGACCACCATAATGCCATGGACGTCGGTGTTCATCCGGATAGCGCCGAAGGTCAGGCGCTGATGGAACACCTGCGCGCCAACGGCATCCCGTTTCAGGCATTTCGTCAGGCGGTTCCAGGATCCTCAACCGGTGCTCACATCCACATTGGATTCCCTTCCCGAAAATTCTGAAAACTCATCCAACCGAAGAATTAACAACCTTAACAAATTCTTTGCATTTCCTTAACCAACCAGGATAGAAGTTCCTTTATGGTGTTGGCTACAAAAAATCAGAGATGGTGTCGGCTACCGAGAATCAAATTTATCTGTAAAGGAGTGTCCTATGCACAAGACACTCTGGTTGTTAGGAATTTTCAGTGTGCTCTGCGGAGTACAACTAGTGGATCCAAATCCAGTTGAAGGACGCCGATTTTCCCATTCTTCCCCATCTCCATCTGTCATCTTACCTACCAAAACGGATCAAGAGACTCTTACCATCCAGCCCGTCAACCCGGTGGTTAACGAGGGGAGTCAACTTCCTCTCACAGCACTGGATCAGGCTGAACAACCAGTGACGGGTGTTTTTTGGGAATCAAGCGACGCTGAAATTGCGCTGATTGATTCATCGACCGGAGTCGTCACTGGAATTCAACGTGGGTTTGCCCTCATCACGGCCCGATTTGGTTCAGTCACTACCACAACGGTAGTCGTAGTCTCACGAATCAGCACAGGACCTATCATACCAATCATAGATGCCAGAATGGCCATCGGGACCAATCACCAGATTTATCTGAGTGAGTCATCTCAGAATGTCATTTTGAAGCAGGCGTCGCCAGCAGATCAGCCTCAGCTCTTTGCCGGGCAACCCCGAATCAGCGGAAATAAGGATGGAAATCGTCTGGAAGCCCAGTTTCACCAACCAACAGCGCTGGCCATTGACCGCCGGCCATTTGGAGGGGTGTATGTGGCTGATACTGGAAATCATTCGATCAGATTGATTGGAACCGATGATCAGGTAACCACTGTGATTGGAACAGGCTCACCAGGCATGATGAAACGTGAGGTCACGCCTTTCTCTGAAAGCGTATTGAACGGCCCACGCGGCGTGGCAATGGATGCCTTTGGCGGGCTCTACATTGCCGACACTGAAAACCATACCATCTTTTATGCTGATTTTCTGAATCAGGAACTTCGCCTCATCGCCGGACGACCCGGCCAGCCTGGAAAGCAGGATGGCACTGGTAAACAGGCCCGGTTTCATCGCCCAATGGATCTGGCGGTGAGTCCAGATGGCAACTGGCTGGCCGTGGCTGATGCTGGAAATCAAACTATTCGACTGGTATCCCGGATAGGTGAAGTAATAACTCTTGACACTGGTCCAACCCGGTTAAAAAAAATCCAGTCACTTAATTTTGACGGGGCCGGTAATCTCTATTTCGTTGATAAAGAAGGAGTATTTGTCATACCATTTCCAGTGGGTCAATCTTTGCAACTGGTTTCGTTGGCACAACCTGAACGTTCATTCAATCGGCCAACAAGCGTGGTGGTTGAAGGAACCGAGGCCTATGTGTTTGATACTGATGATGCAATCACAACCTCAACCATCAAACTCGTCAGTGTGGGAACGCCTGAAATCATAAGTCTCAATCAGACCGTTGCAAAACTTGAAGGCGGAACGGAAGTTCTTATTACTGGACGAAATTTCGCACCTGAAACCCGCGTCCTGGTTGATCAAACTAGAGCCACACTCGTTACCGTTGAATCGCCAAGCCAAATTCGAATAATCATCCCGGAACAGGAAATTCCGGGTCCTTATATTATCACGGTTCAGACTCGCGGAGGTCTGGCTGAAGCCAAAATTTCAATTGTCTCAAAGCCACTTTCAGAACTGGCGTCGGGGGAAATCACAACCATTGCCGGCACTCGAAAGTTATTCCCTCATGCCGGCCCAGCCCTGAGTCAATTTATCGAATTTCTCCCAGCCTCTATCCTGACCACTGATAGTGCCGGGAATTTGTTCTTTTTTGATCAAAGCCGGCAAATTCGAAAGTTCAACCTCCAAAGTAAACTCGTCACGACGATTCTTGGAAATGGAAAGCTCCACCTTAGTGATAAGATGGATTCAACCATTGAAACCAACCTCGATGATTTTTATTTTGTTGATCTTGACCCGGCAGGCAATTTGTATGTGCTCAGTCAGGACCACATCCTTCGGGTGGATCTCCAAACTGGCGTTATAACTCCGCTAGCCCAACTTGATCCGAAGCTAATTATTCGTCAGATCGTGACCGACCAAAATGGTAATTTGTTTATTGCGGATGAATATCAGGTCTTGAAAGTTGATCGAAAAACCGGAAATCTTACCCGAGTGGCTGGGTTAGGATACTATACCGAGGGACTGGCTGTGGATGGCGGACTGGCAACTGAAACTTCTCTTTATTGTGTTTCTTCAGTTGCAGTTGATCGGTTTGAAAATCTCTTTATTGCCGCTTATCACAAAATTTATCGAGTGGATGCCCTGACCGGAATTATTACGACTTTTGCCGGATCAACCAGGCAGAGTCCTGAACCGGAGGAGGGAATCCCAGCCTTGGAAGCCACTCTATATGCTATCAAGAATCTAAAATTCGATGCTCACAATCATTTGTTTTTTCAAGATACCAACTTTTTGTCTTTTCAACGTACCAACACTTGCCTCATTCGGCGAATTGATGCCCAAACCAATATCATTACCACGGTGACCGGGAAGGAAGCTCAGTGTTATGGCCAGCCAGATCCCCCATTCTCAATTTCCGCCATTGGCAAAACTGATCAACTTTTGGTGACTGATCAGGGTAATCTGATCGTGGCATACCACTCTGCAATCTTGATGCTCGATCTTCAAGCCGGAACAGTAATTCCTGTGATCGGTGCCTTCCCGGTTGTGCCACCACAAGAACCGCGTTTTCCATACGGGTTTACCAAAATAGCAGTTGATAGTCAGGGAATTTTATTTTTATCAGCCTATGTCAAATTTAGACATCAACTGTATCGCCTTGATCCTCAAACTGGTGACTTTACTCAAATTTCCGGAGCAGGTACCGGAGTGAATCTCTACCCTTACTATCCGGACATGGCAATCGGCCCAGACCAGACACTCTATATAGTGGATCGGTATCGGGGAATCTATCGGCTGGATTTAGCCACCAATCAACTGGTTCAACTCTTTTCAAAAGGAGGTAAGTTTGCTGCACTTGATACAACACGGAACGCTCTCTTTTTTGAATCAGATGGGCTTCTTCAGCGCCTGGATTTACACACGGGAATAAGTACTGTGGTTGCCGGAAAAGGCAAGTCTGAGACCGAAAATGGGGATGGTGGCCCAGCAATCGAAGCACGGCTTGGATGGATTTCCGGATTGGCAGTTGATCCCCAGGGAACACTCTTCATTGCCCAACAGAATACCCATACCATCCGCCGGATTGACGCCCAAACCGGGATTATCACGACCTGTGCCGGAACAGGAACACCAGGATTTAATGGTGACGGCAAACCTGCCACTCAAACCCAACTCAAGGATCCCCAGGGTCTGGCGTGTGATACGGCTGGCAATTTGTTGATTGCTGATTCTCAAAATTACCGTGTTCGCCAGGTTGATGCCAAAACGGGTGTTATCACCACCATCATTGGGAGTGGAAATGCTCGATCCATTGGGGATGGGAGTTCTGCCCTTCAGGCCGGGCTTCCATTTCCGGTCCAGATCGGAGTTGATCGGCAGGGAAATATATTTGTGCATGATGGTCTTCAACAAGATGTACGTCGGGTAGACAAAGCGAGCGGACTCATCCACACGGTGGCTGCTGGAATACGTAACCCTGCCAAAGGAGATTCAGGACCCGCCAATCAAGCAATTCTCCATCCACGCTCAATTCTTGTTGATCAGCAAAAGAACCTCTATGTTGCCGATCTTATGTCAGCCCGGGTGCGATTTATTGAGGCACAAACCGGCATCATCACCTCGATTGCTGGAACTGGATGTGGACGTGGAACAATTGAACCTGAATCATTTATTGGGGATGGAAACGGCAAGCCAGCGAACTTCGCTCAAGTTGCCCCAACTGACCTCAAATTTGATGAAGTTGGGAACCTCCTGATTGGCGAGGAAAATTATGGTGAGATTCGCCGTATCGATGCCTTCTCAAGCATTATCTCAACGGTTATAGGGCAATATTACTATGACGACCCTGGGTGTGAGGAACGTGATTTTTGTTCTGTTGGTGGCTTGACCGTGACTCCAACTGGCGATGTGTTTTTCTCGGCTTCAAGAGATGGTTCAGGAAAAATTTATCACCAGCACCCAAATAATCCGAGGACTTTGGTTCAGATTGCCGGGCGTTATTGCCGATCCACGTGTGATTTAGGTGATGGAAGGCCTGCCCTGGAGGCAAATCTTACCCAGCCGAAAGGAGTCGCTCAAGATAAGGCAGGCAACATCCTCATCGCTGATTCGGGGAATCATCGAATTCGGCGAATTGATGCCAAAACCGGAATCATCCAAACGATTGCTGGTGGAGGGATATCCACAGCCGACGGCATTCCAGCAACCCAGGCTCGGCTGGATTCGCCCCAATTCATTGTGTTAGATGGCCAGGAGAATATTTTCTTTACCGATACCAATCACCACCGCGTGTGTCGGATAGACGTCCAGACGGGAATCCTCACAACCATTGCAGGTTCTGGCAACAAGGGGTTTAGCGGTGACGGAGCGCAGGCGACACAGGCGCGATTGGCTGCCCCTTTTGGGCTTGCCATTGATTCTGAAGGCAACTTATATATCGCCGACTTCCTGAATTCTGCGATTCGCGTCGTAAAGTCGGCAGCTCAAGGAATCCCTCATTTGCCAAACCGTCCAGGATGGGTTGGCACCCCAGGTGTTCCAAAAGTGAAAAAACACTCAGGCAAGAAGCCCAAAATTATTCGTGCCTTAGATTCACCTGGGCGATAAGCAACGACGCATCCGCAAAAGTATTGATTTGAACCAGCGACGGATCCGGGTCGGCTGGTTTCAAACCAAAATCCCGTTGAATTGCCAGACCTTCGCCAGCCGTCAGTGACTGGCCCAGGCGGGTTAATTTGCTCATCTGTTTGGGGATACTGCTTACATAGCCTTCGAGTTGCTGCCAGGCAGCCAGCGGAGGCTTCCACGGACAGGCGGCTGGAAATTGCTGACAATAGGCCAGTAATTCATTTCCAATCGGGATTCCCGGAAGCGGAGCGCGTGCCACGACAAAATACAGTCGTTCAATGGCTGGTTTATTGCCAAAATAAAACCACTGCAGTTGGGGGTTCAGCTCGCGACTCGAAGGCAACTCCATTGGAACATGCGCCAGAATCTGGTTCAGTCCGCGACTGAGTCGAACATCCGGGTACAGCATCACCGGTTCGCCATCATTTTCGCGATAAAAAACATACACAAACCCATTGGTATTGGGCTCCAGGACAAACCGTAACGCGTCACCCGCCTGGAAAATCTGGGATGGATCAACCCGGACGGCCATTCCAGTTGGATTTCCCCGCAATCTGGCATAGAGCGAGATTCCAAGTCCCAGGCGCGGCACAGAAAGCGGAAATCCAATTTTTGGTGGACGCTTCCCTTTGGTGACGGGCGGTGACACCGGTTTTTTCCGGGTTACTAAAAACGCACTTCGCACGCCCTCATCCGTCTCCTCATTGGTTTGAGGCGTCTCCTGAGCCAGCCCCAGGGGACCAAACAGTCCAATCACGAGTACCACAACCATCCACAACCAGGATATGCGCCGCATAAATGCCTCCTCTGGAGTGCGGCGGCTTGACGCCGCTTTGACCGGTCCCTACTTTTCCCGCTTTACCTCAATCTCAAACACAATCGGTTTTCCAGCCTCCCTCGATTCCGGCAACGCCAGCCGAATCACCGACTCACTGTCAACAGTTCGCTTGAGTTGCACCCGATTTTCCTGACAAAACTCGTCAAAAGTTTTGACTTCTCCCGCAGTCAGTGCGGTTCCCGATTCCCTGGCGAAAAACTTTGGCTCTTTCAACTGGGTTGGCGAAAGAATTATCGTGAACCGGGTTGTCGGGCTGTCATCCCGGAGCCCAATCCAGTGCTCTTTTCCGGCTGGAAATTCAAATTCCTGATTCGCCAGCAAACGATTGCTGGTCAATCCCGTATCAGTTGCCGGTTGTGACGTCAAAAACGTTGTTTGTGTTTTATCTTCACCAGGTGCAACCAGATAGAGATATCCATCACGAACCGGAGTCAATTTGAACTTAAATACTTCGTCGGCTTTGAAAGTTACTTCATCGGTTGTTTTTCGAGTTTTTCCGCCCCGATCAACTTCCAGGGTCAGGGCAACGACTTCACCTCGAATATTCCCGGTTACCCCGCCACCTCCCTCAGAATTTCCCGCAATGTACCGATAGGCAAGCAACGAACCAGCAATTGCCAGTACAGCCACCACTCCGGCCCACAACAAACTGTGATTTGCCCGATGATGAACAGCGGGTCCGGCTGGTGGTTGAAAGGATCCACTGATCGGTGGTGGACCTTCCGACTGGACTGGCTGGAAATCTGAAACTGGCGGCGATTGATACCCAACTGGCGCTGGTTGAGGATGAAATACCGGTGATTCAATGGTTTCGGCCATTTGAGTGGCAGCCAGTGGCGGCGGGGCTTCAACTTTGAGCGCCATTCGGGTTCCGGGTAGCTGCGTAGGCCCTAACCCACCAGGAATCAATGTTTTCGCTGATTGTTTGGCAAGCACGGGCTGCGCGGCTTCGCGAAACATCTGCCGCATCACTCTGGCTGAAGCCGGGCGGCGCTCCCGATCCAGAGCCATCGCCTGGTGCAAGATTCCCGAAATCTCCTGTGGAACCCCTGGGTTGAGCCGGTGAACTGGAAGCATTGGATCTGGCTCGCCATTGGCTACGGTCATTGCCCGCGTAACTGAATTGGGCGGAGACTCCCCTGAAAGCAAATGCCAGAGCGTCGCCCCAAGTGCATAGAGGTCGCTTCGGGCATCGGTGCTGATCTGATCAATTTGTTCTGGCGGCGCATAATTGACGGAATATCCAGCAATGCTGCTGCCGCCACCGCCTCGGGCCATTCCAAAGTCAAGCAGGATAATCCGACCGTCAGGGGTCAACTTTAAATTGGCGGGTTTGATATCGCGGTGAATAATCGGTGGTTGCTGGCCGTGCAGATATTCGAGGACATCCAGAATCTGATCTGCCCAGTCAAGCACCTGACTGAGCGGAAATGGTCCTGGCTGGCGTTCGGCCATCTGCTGCAAATCTTCACCAGGAACATAGGCCATCACCAGAAAAACGCCGTCGCCTTCGCTAAAATAGTCACTCACTTTCGGGAGCGCCGGGTGAAACAGCCCCGCCAGCAGTTTGGCTTCCCGTTCAAATGCCCGTCGCAGACGCTCGTCCTGAAACAGGGTCTCTTTGAGTGCCACCACGTTGCTGAGCCGGGTATCAGTCGCCCGATACACGGCGCCCATGCCACCTTTCCCAAGCAACGATTCAATCCGATACCGATTTTGCAGAAGTGATTGGAGTGCAAGCATGGTGGAACCTCCTTTTAGGGCCTGGGGCTGAGGGCTTGGGGCTGAGGGCCTGGGGATTCACTTTTGGTCCTTTTTGTCCCTTTGGTCCTTTTTGTCCTTTTCAACGCCGCAAAAGTTTTCATCGAATCAGATTCGGAAACCCCGAAACCCTGAGCCCCTACTTCACAATTGCCAGTTGCAGCCCGTCATTATTTCCGACAGCGGCCCGTGGATGCTGCCCGGTCAGCTCAGCCGTGATGCCTTTTTGTCGGAGCAACTGAATGTGACTTTCAACCGCTTTTGGAACTTCACCCCGGACGTACTCAAAAATTTCACCAGCGGTGACCAGGTTGTCCCGATCCACATCAGCCGCTCCTTTGAGCCCCTTCAACAGAAAATAAGTGAAGACACCGTGTCCGTCCCACACCTGGCTTTCATATGACTTTTCGTCAATGTCGCTTGAGGTCAACACGGCAATTCCCTGCGCACCATAGAGCAGGCTTTCAAAATCCTGGTTGATCAAATTCAACCCAAAATCCCGCATACCAAAGCCACCTGCCTGTGGGTCGCCAGCCAGACCGGCGCTGTGACAGGTATCAATGAAACAAACCAGCCGTTTTGCACGCAGATCCTTGGTCAAGCGGTCACGGAGCAACGTCATCGGGAGCGCCGACCGGGTAAAATCCTGCCCGGTATCATAGGTCATAAAGTAACGGGTTTTCCGGCTTCCAGGGTCTGGGCCACCGTGTCCAGCTAGAAAAAACACCAGTAAATCGTTTGCAGTCACCTGCTTGACCACGGTTTCAAGCGCTTGCTGGATGCCACCTAATGTAGCTGATTCATTTTCAATCAACAGAATATTTTCCGGTCGAAAACTCCCTCCTTGCCGACTCAGCAGGAAGTCACGAAACGCCCGCGCATCGGCATCGGCAAATTTGAGCGAGTTCCCATAGAGATAGCGCGAAATCCCGATGACCAGCGCATATTTTTGACCGGTAAACTGTTCAACGGGGCTGCCTGATTTTGGAACTCCCACGCCGGGCAGACCATAGGGCGTCGAAATGACACAGGCGTTATACACTTCGCGCCCGTCGGCCAGTTCGGCCAGTACTTCGATTGAATTTTTCCCGTCACGCAACAAAAACCCTGGCAATCGCCGCAAGTCAATCTTCATCAGCTTGCCCGCTGGCGTGTTGACCTTATCCAGAATCCGATTCGCTGCCTGCCCGTTGATTGAGAGAAAAATGCCGCCATAGGTCATCTGGTCAGACAACGGTTTTGGAATCAGCACTTCAAGTCGGGTCAACCGGCTATGCGGAATCGGGATTTGGGGTGGCACAAACTGGGTGGTATTCAATTCGGGAAACATCACCAGAAACGGCAGTTCTTGAAGTTCCGTTGGTCGTACCGAAGCCACCACGAATGGAACAACCACCAGCAACACACTCACAATGGCAATCAACAGTCTGGTGTGGTTTCGCATGACCACCTCCTCATGGTTGGGGCTGAAGATTCGCAAGCTCAGGGCTGAAGAAGGCGGGCTGAAGATTCGCAAGCTCAGGGCTGAAGAAGGCGGGTTTAATACCCTAAGTCTGATGTCTTCAGCCCAATGTCTTCAGCCCAATGTCTTCAGCCCGATGTTTTCAGCCCGATGCCTTCAGCCCGATGTTTTCAGCCCGATGCCTTCAGCCCGATGCCTTCAGCCCGATGTCTTCAGCCCGATGTCTTCAGCCCAATGCCTTCAGCCCGATGCCTTCAGCCCGATGTCTTCAGCCCCATTCAGTTCTTCTTCCCTGGGTTCTTTTGAACCTGTGTGTTTGGCGGCGGCTGGTTAGTCGGTGGAGTCGTCACCGGGCTGGATTTCATCACCACGGGGAAAACCTCCTGAGCCGTGACATTACTGGTTGGCGGCACAAACCAGGCCGTTTCTCCGGCTTGACTCATGTAGTCATACAAAATGTCCATATTTGGTGGGACACTGCCGCCATTGTTGAGCTTATAGAGCCGGACATATTCTTTGATGTAGGTAACGGCTTCCGGAAACTTCGTCGGGTCACTGGTATCGAGCAAACTCAACGCCTGTTGCAGCCGAATCCCAGGCATTGACCCACGGGCTTCGTCCAGTTTGAGTGCCGTGGCAAATTCGCGTCGCGCACGTTCTTTTTCTTCAGGCGTGCGGCTGGTTAATTTCAGCACCCGTCCCAGATAATAGTGCGCTTTGGCATCATCTGACCGGATTCGCAACGACCACTCAAGGTTTTTGCGAGTCATATCAAACATGTCGTAGTAGAAAGCCACCACACCGTTATCTCGTTTTAATTCAGCCATTAACACTTCAAATTCCGAATGGCTGCCGATCAATTTTCCCTGGCTGGAAAGCTGTCGGATCGTATTTTCGTTTTCCTTGAGCAGCAGTTTGACGCCTTCATTGCGTTCATAGACGTGTTGGAGCGACGACATAAACCCAAGCCCAACTCGCGAGTCAGCCAGCACGGCGTTGTATAAATTGAGGAAGAGTTTTGGGACTTCCTGCACATCAAAGCCATTGGCCAGACAGTTTTGGAAGGCAAACCGGTCAGCGTCGTCTTCGTCAGCAATGTTCCATTCCGTGATTTTTACATCCCGAATGGCCAGATCTCCGATCAAATGGCCTAACCCATAGCCCAGTGAAGCTCCCTGATAGGCCCCTTGCAGACCATCTGATTTCGCCCCGAGCGCCATTCCACCCAGCGCCATCAAGGCCCCAATTCGCTGCCGCTTCTTTTCCTTATCTTCATTTTTTTCCGCCAGGGCAATCGGCAGCATGGATTGATAGAACCAGTGATCCATTTCAACGTGGGCAATTTCGTGGCTCAAGATGTAGGCCAGTTGGGCTTCGTTATCAAGCATCCCGAGCAATCCGGTTGAAAGATAAATCGTCCCGGTTGAAAGCGAGTCCGCTCGTGGGAGCGGATCTTGTAGAATCTTAAAGGCATAGAGCTTTCTTGAATTTTGTGGCACTAACCGATGGCCAATCCGGCTGACATAGTCTTGCAGCATCGGATTATCATATAAGGCATCCATTCCACCCGATGAAGCCTCAGCACCACTGGAGCGGGCGGCAAAGTTGCCTCCCTCACCTTCCAGGTCGCCCATCACGCGAAGTGGGGCACGGGTATTGACCCGAAACGCCTGGAGCTGATGGGTACGCCGCATGTCGTTATAGGCCCGCACCACATCAGATTTAAAATCCATGTCCGCATCCTCTTTGCTCTGGAGTTTTTTGACACCATAGTCCTTCAACTCCAGAACTTCTTTGATGTCTTTGCTGTATTCGCGGAGTTTCTTTTGCTCCTTTTTGGTTTTGTCATCTTGTGGATACGGCGCTGAAGTTGCCTTGATCTCCAATGACAGCACGATCAAACCAGCGGCCAGGAGCAGAATCAACAACTCAATAATGCCACGCAACAACAGCGTTTCTTTGTATCCAGGTTCTTCAAAGCGATGAGGAAGATGTGTGTGTCCCATAACGAGCCCTCCTTTCCCCCTCATTGAGAATGAAGAATTTAGAATTTAGAATTTAGAAATCAAACGGCTGAAACCTTTTAGAACCTGGAATATAGAATGTAGAAATTATTCTTCATTCTTCATTCTTCATTCTTCATTCTTCATTCTTCATTCTTCATTC
>DAOQNB010000074.1:0-12151 GCA_035335845.1 Acidobacteriota bacterium
CACTGGCGGCTCCTGATCCTCAATGGCAAGCGTTTTGGCTTGCGCTTCATTGGTCTAGCCTGAATTCCCACCAGCGTTGACCGCTTTGACCCGGTAGCGATACTCAGTTGCCGGCTGTAATCGGGTATCCCGAAATCGGGTTTGATTGGCAGAAAGTGTTATCAATTCAACAAATTGTGGCTGGTCTTCAAATTGTCGTTCGATGACAAAACCTGTTTCCGTGGTACTTTGGTCAGTCCATTCCAGATCAATTTCAGTGGCGGAAATTCCAAATGCCGTCAGCCCGGCTGGTGCTTCGGGTGGGGCGAGTACAGCATCAATTCGGGCAATAAAAGCACTCCGGTCACCACAAAATTCAGGCTGGAGCGGATCAACGAGTGGGAAATTAGCTGACACTGTATTTCCAGCCAGAAGAATATTTGCTCTGGAATCAACCGCAAGAGCAGTGACTTCATCACTGGCAGTTCCGCCAATGAAGGTAGAAAACATCAATCGTCCTTGAACCGGGTCAATTCGGGTGACAAATCCATTCAAATTCAGATCATCCGGGTTGATTTGGGTTGGTTCGACCAGCGGGAAGTCACCCGACTGGGTTTCTCCAGCGACAAACACCGTTCCCGATGTATCAATGGCCAGTGCCTGAACCTGATCTGTGTTTCGTCCTCCCAGATAGGTGAGAAAGGTTGTGTTGAGACCAGTTGAGTCAAATTTGACCACAAACCCGTCGGTCGCTCCGAGTAAAGCACCCTGAATAGGATTTACAACTGGCAACCGGGGTGATCGAGTTTCACCAGCCACATAGACATTTCCGCCCGCATCCACGGCAATTCCCTGCCCGCTATCAAACTCGCTTCCACCAAAATACCGGCAAAATTCCAGTTTTGAACCGGCTGGATTGATTTTCGCCACAAAGGCATCGGTGACACCACCAAATGGAATCGTGAAAGCCGGCACTGTGGGAAAGGTTTGGGCATTTGAAGCGGTACTTCCGGTGAGGTAGGCGTTTCCAACCGCATCAGCGGCAATGGCATATCCAGCGTCAAAATCAACTCCGCCAAGATAAGTGGCATAGACCAGTTGCGTTCCAGCCGCGTTGATTTTAGCGACAAACGCATCCGTTAAGTTACTGAAGGCTGGCTGAACGGCACGAACGACCGGAAAATCGGCTGATTGCGTCACCCCGGTGAGATAGACCTGATGCTGACGGTCAATCGCCACTCCGTATCCGGCATCTTGAGCACTGCCACCTAGAAAACTGGACATTTCCAGAGCATTTCCAGATAGAGCCAATCGCGTGATAAAGGCATCTGAGGAAACTGCATCTGGAAACCCGCCAAATTTTGACTGGATTGGTCGTTCCAGCGGGAAATCCGGCGAGCGTGTTGTCCCAACCACAACCACTGAGCCTGTTTCATCCACCGCAATTGCTTCAGCTTCCTCGTCAAATCCGCCACCGAAAAAAGTGGTATAGATCGCAGCCGACCCTGATGGATTCAGTTTGGTGACAAAAGCATCAAAACCGCCTCGGTTTTGCGGGGAACCGGTCATATGTGGAAAAAACAAGGCGCTGGTGGTTCCGGCAACATAGCAGTTCCCGGCCTGATCAACAGCAACAGCACGAGCCGAAGTGGCTCCGTCGCCTCCAAGGAGCGTGGCATATTTCACCACCGGATCAATCACCAAAGGCAAGTCTTTGTTATACAGCCCAAGCTCAAAAGTGATTTGCCATCTATCTCTTGTCGGTGATTGATTGACTTGATACCTGCCGGGAATGACTTCCCGAGAACCAGCCCGGACCTGATATACCTGCGGCTGGTGGTGAACAAGCGTCCCCGTGGGGGTTTCAATCTCGATGTCCCCGTTCTGATTCAAATTGATCTGATTCGTACCTGAAATTTCCAAAACAATCTGGGCTGGATTGGCGTGTGGCGACACAATGAAATCATATTCCAGTGCGTCAGGTTGTCCGTACCCAACCAGATCAATTCCGGGGTAGAGATCTTCATATCGCAGCACAGCACTTCCAGGAACATCACGCACCCATGTTTGCCTGTCTGTCCCCAGAAAATAATGACTATCTCCAGTCAGTGGCTGTTCAAGTTTGAGTTTTCGACTGGTTGAAGCACCGCGAAAGGTCAGCTTCACAGGAAGGCTGGCAACTTTCTGGCAAGGTGTCGGTGGCTGTTTCTGAAAAAGGTGAGCTTTATCTTTTGAAAAAGGAACTTCAGGAAATCCAAAGATAATTTCAATCCCAGTGAAAAAGGCGATGTACTGTGCCGCCCGGCAATAGGCTTCTACGTTTGAGTCCGTCTGGCCGCGATTTGGTTCAAACCGAAGCGGTTGCTTAGTCAAAAATGAAACTTCTTGTTTCAACCTGTCCGCCCACCCTGACACCGGTTTCACGGTTTGAGCAGACTCCTTCTTTCCACTGCTCTGAACCCCGAACCCTGGCCGAAATTGCCCCACACTTCCGCAGAACACCATCAGAAAACAACACAGAAGCTGAGTTCTTGTCCGAAAAAATGAGTTCATACGCAGAGGATGAAGCAAAAAGGTCGGATTGAAGGAAACGGGCTGACAACTTCGGGCTGGTTTTTCAATGGATTGGTCCAGTTCGTTGGCGCAGAAAACCAGCCTGGTGGCCAGTGATCACTGCCCGAATTTCAGCAATAATCGAAAGTGCAATTTCTTCAGGGGTTTCGGCGCCAATATCAAGCCCGGCGGGACCAAAAATTCGCTGTCGCTGGCCTGGCGTAATTTCAACACCTGCTTCCTGAAGATCGTTGAGCAAGGCATCCGTCCGGCGTTTTGGTCCGAGCATCCCAATGTAGGGGAGAGGAAATGGCAGCAAGGCTTTTAAGACTTCACCGTCACGCTGGTAGTTATGCGTCATCACCACGGCGACTGTGCGTGGCGTCAACTTGACGTGATCAGAGATGGTTTCAGGATGGCTATGAATCACCTGATTGGCCAGTGGAAAGCGATCTGCCCTGGCAAAAGCTGGACGATGATCAATCACAGTCACCTGCCAGCCAAGCTCGCTGGCCAGTGCGACCAGAGGCAGGGCATCATACCCGGCGCCAAAAATGACGAGCGGTTGCGGTGGCTCTAAAAATTCAAGGAACACCTGAATCGTCACCCCTTCAACTACAGATGCCTTGAACTCACTTTTTTGGTGGCGAAGGACCTCTTCAGCATCAGCCACCAGCAATTTGGCCAGTGCCTGATTGGGAATTGAACTGTGCACAACTCCATCACGGTGCAACAGAAGGTGTGAACCAACCGAAACACAGTTGACATCCGTTGTTTTGACTACAGTTGCCCAGACCAGAGGGAGCGACTGGCTCAACAGGGTTTCAAGCACTGTGATCGGATGCGGAGCGGCAGTCGGAGAGACTGGTTCAATCAACACCTGAACTTCACCGTTGCAGCCCATCCCAAGTCCCCACACCGTGTCGCCATCAGACGTGGTGTCATAGACCACAAGCTGGGATTGGCCTGAGATCATCACCTGAGAGGCACGTTCAACCACATCGCCTTCAAGACAGCCACCGCTAATAGCACCCAGGCTGTGCCCGTGGGTTGAAATCAACATCCGGGCCCCTGGTCGCCGGTACACTGAGCCTTTCACACTGACGACCGTCGCCAGCGCGGCGATTCCAGAATCCTGACGCAGGTGTTCACGATACGCAGCTACAATCGTTTGAATCTCTTTCATGGTTTTTGAATGATGAGAACATCAAAGACAGTGAAATTTTGAATCGGGGAGTCGGCAGATTATAGGAGGGCTTTGGTCAAAAATGATTGTTTTTTTGTAAAAGTTCCAGGTCAGGCCAACCCTCAACAACCGGCAGGCGACGGAACATTTTCCGGGTCATTGCGTACCACAGGCACTAAATCACCCCAAAAATCCAGCTTCAATCAAAATTCTTCATCTCACGCCTTTCCAAAGGCACGACGTTGCAGGTGTTGTTTCTTCTATTCACACCACAGTCGGAATCCTGATATCAGAAGAAATCCGTAATTTAATCAAAATAAATATTCAAAATATTCAAAATAAATTCAAAATAATTAAAGAATTATTTAACCAGATTCTTTTATTATTTTGATTTATCTAAATACATATTTAAAAACAAAAGAAAAACCCCAGGTACAAAATTTTGTACCTGGGGTTTTTGAATCGGCTCAAAAAGTTTCTGATTATTGCTGTGGGGTTGCCGCCTGAGCATTGCCGTTGATGACAATATTTTGATTTGAGCCTTCAAAAGCAAATCCTTGCAGGCTACGGTTTTCACCGTTTTGCGTGTAGAGCATTTCCAATCGAATAGCTTTCTTTTGGCGGTCTTCAGTCCGGGTTGTGGCTTTCACCAGTTCTTCTTTTCCTTTGCGGATCGACATTTCACCAGTTTTGTCGTCATACACAACCTGGTATTTGCCTTTCTTGACAAGGGTTCCATTAATGGTTACGTCACTTGAGAAAGAAACGTCTTTCTTTGTTTCGCCTGCCAAAGCAGAAGCGCTCACTACGATTGAAAGGGCCAGAACAGCAAACAAACGGGTCATCAGATTTTTCATGTCAGTGTCTCCTCACAGTTGATGAATTTTCTCGGGTCGTCAAATAATTTAATTGATTTATTGTGTCAGCATCGCCTCAAACGTGGTAACAAAACAAAAGTTCCAGAAAATTACGAATCCGTAAAATTTTTATTCAAATAAAATAATAAAATAAATCTAATGAATGAAGCACGGCATTTCAGTTCAACCCATAAAGACCTAGCCGATAAGGCATCTTTCGCCTATGCTCTCAGCATCATTCGCAATACCCTCGTCTGGATTTCTGTACCATTTCACTTACCGTCTCATCCACAATCAGACTTCGGCTGGGCACGGCATCCTCTGGTTTTCACCAAACCAGGAGGGAGTCTAACAACGTCATCTTTAACTCATGATTTTCTTGGAACCACTTCATAGGAGGGAAGTTATGGCTTTGCCATTGACATTGAAGCAGCTTTCTCAACCATCTTTACCGACGGGAATGTTCAAAACCGTTTCGGTTTCCTGTCTGGTACTTGGTCTGACCTTAACATCAACCTCACTTCCAACGCTGGCCATCAATACCAGGGATTTGACTGGCCGATCGGTGGCCAGCGCCCAGAGTTCACGCTACCGGAGCTATGAAATCCCGGTTGGCGCGGTTTTGAAACTCAGACTGAATTCACAACTCACTTCAAAAACAAACCGGGTCGGTGATACCTTCACCGCTACCGTATTTGAGCCATATCTCATTGACGGAAAAGCAGTTGTCCCACAAGGAACTCAAGTTGAAGGCCACGTTTCAAGCGTTGAGCCAGCCCAGCGGGATCGCTCTGGCACCATCGCGGTTGATTTTGACTATTTGATTTTTGAAAACGGCAAAAAACTCGATATCAGTCAGGTTTCTGAGTTGACCAGCCTTAAACGTGACGAAAAACAACAAATTGATGCTGAAGGAAAAACCTCAGGCGGCTCCACCACCAAACGCAAAATCATTTTTACTGGCGGTGGCGCCGGGGCGGGCGCAGTCATTGGAGCGATTGCCGGCGGTGGGAAAGGTGCGGCGATTGGCAGTGCCATCGGCGCTGGGGCGGGGATTCTGACATCCCTTTTGCTCAAAGGCGACGAAGCCGTGGTTAAGAGCGGACAGGAATTTGGCCTCGAATTCCTCCAGAAAGCCAGAGTTTCGGACGAATACCTCACCGCCCGATCAACTACAGACACCACTGATCGTGATCGCGACACTCGTGACCGGGATACCACAGATCGGGATACTCGTGACCGCGATACCCGCGACCGCGACACCCGTGACCGCGATACTCGTGATCGCGACACCCGCGACCGGGATGACCGGGATCGCTATACCGGGTCTCAACGTGATCCATATCAGGAATATACCGATCCCCAGTTTATCCGGCGGGCGCAACTTGAACTTCGGTCACGTGGTTTTTACACCTCAACTATTGGGACCACAATGACTTCCGGTGTGCGGTCGGCTCTTTCCCGATTCCAGCGTGATCAACGGCTTGAGGAAACCGGGAAACTTGATCTGCCAACCGCTCAGGCGCTCGATCTGGTTGATCGCGATGGTAACGAAATTCGACTCGTCAAGGTCGTGGCTGCGCGAGCTGTTCGCCAGGCTGACCGCAGTATCCAGGTCGTGATGGATACCGAGGTGCCTTCCGGCGGATGGGATCTGTATGGAGATTATGAAATCCGAACCGACAAGCTCGAAGTCTGGGCGCGTGGTGTGGCACCAGCCGGCGCCGCGTCACAGGTCATCACCAAAGGCACCATCGAAGTCGTTCCCCGTGAAGATGTGTCACGGATCCAAACCGTGTTGATTCACACTGACACCAAAGATTTGACGGTGGCAGTTGAAGATATGCAAACGGGCATCGCCAAATCGCTTAAGGCTACGGCTGACCGCATGTTGAGCACCCTCAGAACTCAGTTCCGAAGTGAACAACGCGGCGCCACCCGTACCGCCCCAACCACTATTTCCTGGCGCTTGAATGAAAACGAAGCCCGGCTTTATTCAGCCGTGGTCAGTCTGGCAGAAGCCACCCGGTTTTATGCCGAACTGGTCGAAAGCCGAGCCACCGAAGATGCCCAGCGCGGGGCCGCCGAAGCTCTGACCCGTGGCCTCAACCGGGTTGATCGGGTCATGCGTTCTGGTCGCGTTGGTGATCGAATCCAGCGCGATGTAGATGATTTTGATAAAGCGGCTCAACAATTAACTGACTATTTCCGGATTGATACTCGTGGAAATGATTAGTAGTCCAGAGTCCGTAGTTCACCAGGTTTATTTGATTGAACTACTTGACTATTTTCTAACGTGAGGACTCCATTCCGAAATGGGATGAGTAGCAAGTAGAGTTAAAAACTTCGGGCCTGGGACAACTGAAGGCTGAGGGATGAAAGAAACCCAATTCTTCAGCCCGACTTCTTCAGCCCCAAGCCCGAAGTCTTCAGCCCGACCTCTTCAGCCCGAAGTCTTCAGCCCCAAGCCCGAAGTCTTCAGCCCGACCTCTTCAGCTCTCATCTATGCGGCTTCTGCATCTGAGTTCCGGAAAGGATTTTGGCGGTGGTGAGCGTCACGTACTGGAACTCACCAGTACGCTCGCGGCTCGTGGACACACGCTGCATCTGGCGGTCCGTCCCCAAAGTCAGCTTCAAGAAGCCTTGACCCAATTTCCCCAGCTTCGTGTCTATTCCTTTGGCTTTCGCAATGCCCTCGACTTATTGACAGTCAAGGGGTTGTGTCGGCTGATTACCGATCAGCAGATTGAAGTTATCCACGCCCACTATGGTCGAGATTACACGCTGGCGGCACTGGCGGTCCGGTGGCTGCGAAGAAACGGCGCTCGACTTCCAGCTTTCTTCTTTACCCGGCATCATTACCTTCCACTCTCAACCAATCCGGCGTACCGATGGCTCTTATCAGCCGCTGATGGAGCGATTGCTGTGTCGAGGAGCGTTCAAACGACGGTCTGTCAGTCTCTCAACTGGCCAGTGGAACGCGTGCGGGTCATTCCCAACTGGGTTGACACCATCAAATTCCAACCTTCCAGGGACCAAAGCCACGCCCGCCGCCAGTTTGGACTTCCACCAGCAGCCAGACTGATCGGTGTGATTAATCAGATTGCCCCAGAAAAAGGTCAGGCCGAACTCATCGAAGCTGTCTCCCGGCTGACAGAACAGTTTCCCGATTTGCATCTGGTGCTGGCCGGGAAAGAACATGGCGGTGACCAGTTTACCCATTCACTGAAAGAAATGGCTGCCCGCCTTGGATTGACGGAACGCGTTCACTGGCCTGGATTTGTAACCGATGTGCCGCAACTCCTGGCCGCGCTTGACGTGGTGGCGATTCCCTCCTGGAACGAGGCATTTTCCCTTGGGGCCCTTGAAGCACTCGCTGCCGGTGTGCCCGTGGTGGCCTCCCAGGTTGGAGGTCTGTGCGATATTCTGACCCACAATCAGACAGCGTTACTGGTGCCGCCGCGCAACGTCGAGGCACTGATACAGGCGCTGCAGCAACTCCTGGAATCGGTTGAACTCCGGAACCGCTTGCAAAAAGACGGGTTAGAGCGGGTGCATACATTTTTCTCACGTGAAGCAATTGTCACCCAGGTGGAACAACTGTACACAGAGACACTCCGTACGTAATTACCTTCCACACCGACCAAATGGCACCAGACTATCCAAGAATGAAGAATGGAAAATGAAGAATAAAGAATGAAGAATGAATGATAGAGCGCAAGGCAGTGAAAACCAAAGCCGGCTGCAACATTGGAGTACTGCTTATTTTTCAACTATATAGCTCTCAGTGCCCTGATTCTGACACACTCAAGGCTGGGTCTGGAAGAATCGCTCTTCAACGTTTCAGAATTCAGAATCCATCATTCATAATTCGATTGACGAAAGCATTCCTGACCAGTCATTCTTACCCCTCTCCGCACTCAAATACTTTCATCTCTTCCCAGGAGACCACGCACTGATGTCCAAACCACTTTTTGTGCGTCCCTTAACGGTCGAGGAACGGTATCAATTGGAAATTTCGGTTGACGCTGACAATCATGAACTTCAGCGTCGTGCCCAGGCCATTCTGGATTCAGCCGATGGAAAAACCGCGCACGATATTGCCAGTCAGCTCAAGACCTCTGCCGAAAACGTCAAGCGCTGGTTGCGACAGTTTAACACTGGCGGGCTGGAGGGCATTCAAATCCGAAAACGCGGCCCGGAGCCACGCTTTACCGAAGCCCAGATTGAAGCCATTCGTGCTCTGGCTGCCCGCAGCCCATTGATTTTAGGGTATCCATTTGAGCACTGGTCATCCCAAAAACTGGCCGAAGCGGCGCGCCAGCAAGGGATTGTGGATAACATCAGCCACGTCACCATTCAGAAAATTCTGACGGATCTCCCAAATTACCGGCAATCGGCGACAGCCTCTTCCCTGCCGGCCCGGAATGGCACGACAGCGACGCCCCGGACAACGTCTCCGCAGGTCAATGGCTCGGTTCGGAGCCGGATCACCCAACTTGAATCCCGACTCCGGCGCGGACATCTGCTTCCGGTTGATGAAGCGGCGGTCCGCTGTGCGCTCAGTGAAGCCTTTGAAAATATCGGCGGGTATGCCGAGACCCTCACGGCGGTGGAACATTATGACCATGCGCAACCACCTGACCTGTCCAACGACTTGTTGTGGCAGGCACATACCCGCTTGCGGCTTGGATGGGGATATACCTGGCATGGCAATCAGCCCCGGGCCCTGGCGCGCATGAACGAAGCCCTGCGGCTGTTTCTGGACGGAGGATGTCTGGATGGTGTCGGCGCGGCTCACTATGCAATTGGCCGGACATATGCCGAGATCAATGAATTCAAGATCGGGCGCGACCGCATCTGGCAGGGGTTGCGGCTCTTGATGAAACAGATTGAGACTGGTGCCGAATATAAATCGTGGAATCCAGAGTGGGTCGAAGATACCGTCAGCACCTGGCGCACCCGACTCATGGCACGCATGCACCTCAGCCTCGGCGTGATTGACTATTGCGAAGGAAATTTTGACGCGGCCAAAAAAAATTATGTCCGGGCGCTCGAACTCGCCACCAGCGCTGCCCATGACCGCAATCTGCTCGGACTGGTTGCCATGAATCTGGCGTTGATTCATGACCAGGTTGGCGAACGACGCGATGCCAAAAAATATTATGAACAGGCAATTGAAGATTTTACCAAAGGCGGTCACGAAGGATTCCTCGCCCGGTGCCACAACAATCTGGGCGAAAGCCTGATGCACCATGGGCTCTGGGTTCAGGCCGCCCAGCACCTGGAAAAAGCCCTCGATCTGGCTGAACGGCATCAGGTGCGCGAAAATGAAGCCCTGACCCTGATTACTCTAGCTGAGCTGCGCCTCTTGCAAGGTCAGATTGCCGTTGCCGAGCATCATCTTTCACGAGCCGTCCAGATGCTCATTGATGGCGACAAATGGGCCGAAGCCTATGCCCAGCGCATCTTCGGCAAGATTTTACTGGCTCAAGGAAAAGAAATTGATGGGTTAGGGAAACTCCAACTGGCGCTCCAAATGACCACTGATATTGGCGACCAGTATGGACAGTGTCTTTCCTACCTTGAACTGTCGGATTATTACCTTCACCACGAAAAACTTGACCAATCCGAGTCATCGCTTGAAATGGCGCGCGAACTCCTGCAAAGCAACTCCGGGTTTTATGCCGCCGGGGTGGCCCAACGCATCACCGGAAAACTCGAAGCCGCCCGTCATCGCTATCCCGAGGCACAGCAACATTTACTGCAAAGTATTTCGATTTTTACCGCCAATGACGACCAGTATGAAGTTGGGGTCAGCCGTCTGGAAGTTGGTCGGTTGTTTCAGGAACTGCAGGACTTCCCTCAGGCTCACCTCCACTTTGATCAGGCTGAAACACTCTTTGTGCAGTTAGGCGCCGAAACAGCCATTGGACGCGTACGCGAATTGCGCCAGAAGCTGGTCACCACGCCGCGCGCAACCGTCACGCCAGCCAATGTCGCGATTCCACCATCCGAATCCCTCCTCCTTCAGCGATTGATCGAAGCCTGCAACGCCCGCGAACTCCTGTTGCAGGAACTGGCGGCCATCCTGCAGGAAAACTTTGCGGCTCAACAGGTTGTGGTTTGGGAACGCGATGAATACGGCGCGGTGCGGGTGCTGCTGGCACACCATACTTCAATTGATCCGGTTCGATTGGTTCAGCGCGGCGAAGATTTACTGGCTCAAGGCCGACGCGGCAGCGACCGTACCGGAGACGAATCAGCCACCCCGGAATGGGCGCGCCTCATCTTTGAACGTGAACTGGTCCGGATTGGACTCTATGTCTCGTGTGATCCAGCAGGGATCAAAATGCCATTCAAGTACCTGCAACCGCTGTTGAAGCAGGTCTGGCTGGGGCTGGAAATTTCGGCGTTGCGATCTGCCCGCGCTTCGGTTGCCGCTCCGGCCCCGCCGCTACCGCTCCAACATCCAACGTCATTGATTCCTGGGTTTATCTTTTGCAGTCCGGCCATGTGCGAAGTGGTGGACCATATTCGCAAAATTCGAACTTCAGATGTGACCGTACTCATCACGGGTGAATCGGGCACTGGAAAAGAGTTGATTGCGCGCGCTGTCCATGGTGGTTCTGCCCGCCGGGACGCAGTGTTTTTGCCGTTTAACTGCACGGCGACACCGCGTGATTTGATCGAAAGCCAGCTTTTCGGACACCGGCGCGGGGCTTTTACCGGCGCGGTGAGTAACTATTCGGGGATTATTCGGGCGGCTTCGGGTGGAACCTTGTTTCTGGATGAAATCGGAGACCTGACGCTTGAGACGCAACCCAAATTGATGCGCTTTTTACAGGAAGGCGAAATCCAGCCGCTGGGCGAAACCAAGCCGTTGAAAGTGGATGTTCGGGTGCTGGCGGCGACCAATGTTGATCTCGAACGCGCCGTCAAAGAAGGCCGCTTCCGCGAAGATCTCTATCACCGTCTGAATATCATCCGCATCCACGTTCCACCGTTGCGGGAACGGCGGGATGAAATTCCGATTCTGGCCAATCATTACCTCGATCACTTTTCCAAACGCGACGGGAAAAAAGACCTGCGCTTCTCTCAAGAAGCCATTGAATTGATCAATGCCTACGACTGGTCGGGCAACGTGCGGCAACTCCGAAATGAAATCGAACGGATTGTGGCCTTTGCGGTGGCTGGCACTGTCATCGGAGTGCGTGAGTTATCGCCAGATATTTCACGCCAGCGATCTCATTTTGCTGCGCTTTCGACACCGATGTCGTCCCTGGAGCGACAGTCGCCACCAACGTTTTTCCCTCAACACAATACACCAATGCCAACCTACTCAAGTTCCAACGGGAATGATGGTTATGCCACGATCAGCTACCCGGCGCGGGCCACGCTCCGCGAAGCTACCGAACGGCTTGAACTCCAGATGATGACCCAGGCTTTGGAACGAACCGGCCATAATATTTCGCGGGCGGCCCGTGAATTGGGCCTTTCCCGCCGTGGCCTGCGGCTCAAAATGGAACAACTGGGATTGGGTGCGGGAATGAAGAATGAAGAATGAAGAATGAAG
>DAOQNB010000075.1:0-2317 GCA_035335845.1 Acidobacteriota bacterium
GTTTAGAATGTATCACACCTCTCCTTCCAAAAAAAGCGACCCCCAGTCAAGGGTTCAGGGTTCAGGGTTCAGGGAAAGAAAAAATAAAGGGAGACAGCTCGGTTGTCTTGAGTTGTGTGCAATTGGAAAACCCTGAACCCTATTCCTCATTCCTGACTCGTCGTCGGGCTCGTTCAAGGACAGAGAACCAGTCTTCAAAACCAATTCCTTTGCGGGCTGAGGTTTCCAAAATCGGAAGCCCAGGCCGCACGGCGTGAATATTGGCAATCGCTTCCGCCCGGTTAAAGTCAACGGCTTCGGCAATGTCAATTTTGGTAATGATGGCCAGATCGGAACTGTTGAAAATGGTTGGGTATTTTAAAGGTTTGTCCTCACCTTCAGTGACTGAAAACAGAACAATCCGGAGCGCCTCACCCAGGTCATAACTCGATGGACAGACCAGATTGCCGACGTTTTCAATGAACAGAAAATCAAGGTCGTTCAAGTCCCAGCCGTCCAGATGGCGTTCGACCATTTCGGCTTCGAGGTGGCAGATGCCGGCGGTGGTGATTTGTCGAACCGGAGCACCGCTCCGAGCCAGCCGACGCGCATCATTATCCGTGGCCAAATCGCCAACCAGGGCCGCCACCCGATAGCGTTCAGACAGCCGGCGGAGCGTTTCTTCCAAAAAGGCGGTTTTTCCAGCGCCGGGGCTTGAAACCAGATCCACCACACACACCTGTGCTGCAGCAAACCGCTGACGAAGCCCAGCCGCAAGCTGGTCGTTTTTCTTGAGGATGCCTTTTCGAATTTCAACAATTCGCGGATTCATCAAGGATCTCCATTGAAACCAGTTCGAGTTCTTTGCCCTGAACAATGTCAGGTGTCGGCGTGTCACATTCGGGGCAGCGAAAAATGAAGGCTTCGGGCAGCACCACGATTCGGGCGCAGGTTGGGCAATTGACCGCTATCGGGATTTCTTCAATTTTCAGGGTAGCGCCTTCCAGGAGCGTCCCCTGGGCGGCAATTTCAAAACTAAACAGGAGCGCCTCTTTGACGACGCCCGAGAGTTTTCCGATTTTCAAAGACAGGGTTTTGACCGAAGTTGCCCCTGCTGCTTCAGCAGCTTCGCCAGCCATTTCGATGAGTGAGTGGGCAATGGAAAGCTCGTGCATAGATAGGGTTCAGGGTTCAGGAAAAATGAAAGGACGAAAGTGACCGAAACGACATAAATTCGAAAACCCGGAAGCCCGGAAGCGCGGAACCCGGAACCCGGAATCCTATTGATTCTTCAGCTTTTGTCCCAGCCGTTTTCCAAATTCAACCAGAAAGCCGAGGCCGAGCTGGATGTCCGGATCACTGAGGGCTGACCACAATCCAAACAAGCCAACCTTTTTCGGACTGGCCTTAAAATCTTTCTCGGTCTCAACCAGTGAGTCGCCGACTTGACCCAGGAGTTGAACTGTCTTCGGCGCCAGCATACCTGATTCCAAAAATGCGTCAAATTCATCTGAATCAATCACGCGTTTAAACTTGAGTCCGACATCAACCAGTTGTGGCAGCGTTTCCACCAGTTGCGGCAGTGTTTTGCTGAGTTGTGGCAAAACTGCCATGGTCTGAACGGCTGCCAGTTTCAAGTCGGCAGGAACCATCTGGTTGCCATCTAACGCCGGACGGGCTTCTTTGAGTGCTTCAGCAATATTGTCGGTGATGACGTCTCCGCGACGGATAAACCCATCCACGGCGTCAAGCAGGAAGGCAAGCAGTTCGGCATTTTTGAGCAGATGTGACAGCGATTCGGCGGTTCGTGGATCATTGAGTTGAACCAACAGTTGGTCAACTGGTTCAGGTCGTTTTACAGCACCATTGACAGAACTCATGGTTGCCTCCGCTTGATGAATGAATCACGATGTTGGGCAAGTGGCTTGAAAAATGTAGGATTCGGGAAAAATGACGCGGTTCAAGAGTGCTCTATTATTGGGCGAAGTCCGTCGGCTGTCTATTCGTAGAGCTACTTAGTTTTTCAGCAAAATCCACCGTATTTTTTAAAACCAGGGTTCAGGGTTTTCGAATTTATGTCCTTTTGGTCACTTATGTCCTTTATGTCCTGTTCTCTTTTGAAACCCTGAACCCCGAACCCCGAACCCTCAACTCAATCTTCCATCGGGATAATTCCACGTCGGAGCGCATATCGAATCAAATCAGCCTGACTATGCAGATTGAGCTTGCGCATGAGGTTGGTGCGGTGGGTTTCGGCAGTTCGGGCACTGATGCCCAACTTGGCGGCAATATCGGTGCTACTCGAACCTTCGGCGGCAAGTTGGAGGATTTCGCGTTC
>DAOQNB010000075.1:2417-8135 GCA_035335845.1 Acidobacteriota bacterium
GCATCACGTCCGTTACTGGCTTCCCCAATGACTCGAAAATCAGATTCGGCCTCAAGCAAGGCCCGGAGCCCCTGGCGAACAATATGATGATCATCAGCAAGGACAATCGAGATCATACAACGAGTACCTTTCGTATAAAATCGGCGGATTCAAGAAGATGGGCAACAGAAAACAGGTTGAAATCTTTAGCCCTGAAAAAGTAACTTACAGGGGTTAACTTATTTTTCGAGAATGAATTGCAGTGATTCTTGAACCTTCAAGAATTTTCAGTTGAAGCCGGTGCGAATACCTCTGATTTGAGTTTTTGGAGAATGACGTTTCAGGGCATCCAAGATTTCAGCTTTGGAGCTTGAGTTCTGCCGTTACCCGTGTTCCACGCCCAGGTTTGGATTCTATGGTAAACGTTCCATCCAAAAGCAGCACCCGTTCGCGCATTCCAGCCAGACCACTTGATACTGGAACAGAGAGCACACTATCAACATCAAACCCTTTGCCACGGTCTTCAATTTGAATGGTAATCGTCTGATGATCAACCCAGGTCCGGATGGTCGCTTCGTCAACTTCGGCATGACGCGCAATGTTGGTCAGGGCTTCCTGAACAATCCGATAGGCAGCAGTTTCAACTTCCGGGGCCAATCGTTTGTCTTTTAACCCGCGATGGCGAAAAGCAATCCGGACGTGGGTTTGGGTTGTGTAGCTCTCAATCAACCAGAGCAAGGCAGGGAGTAGTCCCAAATCATCGAGCATTCCCGGACGCAGATCGAGCGACAATTTTCGAACCCGTGCCATCAACTCATTGACGATTTGCTGGGACAGGGCAATGTTTTTCTGCTGGGCTTCAGTGGATGCCTGCCGGGCGTTTAAATCAAGGGTGAATTTCAACCCGGTGAGGGCCTGGCCAATTTCGTCGTGGAGTTCAAGGGCGATGCGGCGGCGTTCGGCTTCCTGAACTTCCATCAAACGACGGGAAAGAATTTGCAACCGTTCGGCATATTCGCGCAAATCCGCTTCGGTCTGTTTCCGGTGGCTAATGTCACGGACCACGGCAATCACCATACGACCAGTCTCGCTTTCAATCGGACTGAGCATGATTTCAGCCGGAAATTCGCTTCCATCACGCCGTCGGGCAAAGAGTTCTAAACCAGCACCCATATCACGCAAATGCGGAGACCGGATGTAGCGTGCCCGATGCTCTTGATGAGACTGGGTAAACCGGGCCGGCATGAGCAATTCAACCGGCTGCCCAGCCAGATCATCTGCCCGGTATCCAAACATCTGTTCAACCTGGGCGTTGACGCGTTCGATTTGACCGCGATGATTGACCACGACCATGGCATCCGGTGCTGATTCAAAAATGGCGCGCAACATCTCTTCACTCTGACTGAGCGCGGTTTCGGCCCGTCGGCGCTCCGCAATTTCGCGCCGCAATTCCACGTTGGCAAACACCAACTCCTCAGTGCGCTCGCGAACTCGCATTTCCAACTCATCACGCGCTTTCATCAATTCCGTTTCGGCCCGTTTGCGTTCGGCAATTTCGGATTCGAGAAAGAAATTGGCATCGGCCAGTTCGCGGGTTCGGCGGCGAACACGGTCTTCAAGGTCAGTATGTGCCGATCTGAGCGCGGCTTCGGCTTCTTTCAGTTCAGTAATTTCAAAGGCAACGCCGTGAATGTACCAGGGGCGGCCATCTCTGTGGCGCACCATTTTCACTTCAGCATGAAACCAGACCACACGCCCATTGCGCGCCAGCACTCGATATACCGAACGCAACGGATCACCCGTCAAAAAGGTGTGGGCGGCCTCCATACTCCAGCGGGTTTTGTCTTCCGGGTGGAGTTGCTCAAACCAGCGCACTGGATCATTAAGCCACTCAGCCTGAGTAAACCCCAGCAACGACTCAATGTGCGGGCTGACGTAGGCTTCGCTGAGGCCCTTGTCAAAGAACGCCATAAAGACCACGGCTGGAATTTGTTCGACCAGCACCTGATAGCGAGAGGACAGGTCTGGTAGTTCTTCTTCAGCTTCGCTGGATTTGCGATGAAACCCTGGAAAAAAATCAAAAACAGTAGCTGGATTTTGAAAAGGCAGGAAGACATTGGCCAGTTGAAAGAGTGTTGATTGTGATTCAAGCAGCCCGGCCAGCAGGGATTCCTCAACGCCAAACTTGAGCAGTTCGGAAATATTCTCTGAGTTGAGCCATTCCAGTTGGGGCAACTTCATGGGTTCTTTTTCCGGGAATTGATCGAGTACAGGGTTGGTGTTCCGGGGGCAGGTTTACGCCAGGCCGGTTCCTGTGTCATCGAACCCAGCGTAAATTTGCGCAACGCCGTAATCGCCCGGCCATAGGTTGAAACCGCCTGGGCTGAAAGCAACGATCCCGGAGGCTGATTCATAAAGCTCATAAATTTGTCAGGAAATCCTGGCATGGTGCAACCAATACAGATGCCGCCCACATTTGGACACCCGCCAACCCCACTCATCCAGCCACGTTTACCAACATTGCATTGTACCACCGGCCCCCAGCACCCCTGTTTGACAATACACTGGGCGTCGCCATATTGCTCGGCAAACTGACCTTGTTCATAAAAACCGCCCCGGTCACAGCATTCGTGGAGTGAATCTGGGAAAAGCCATTTTGGGCGGAGTGCTTCATCAAGTTCAATCATCGGTGCATATCCGGCGGCCTGTCTGAGCAAATAGAGCAGCACCTGCATCAAGTTGTCAGGCTGAGTCGGACAACCAGGAACACAAACCACAGCCATTCCAGCCTTCGATTTCCAATCCCAGCCCAGGTAATCAGGGAGCCCCATGCAACCAGTCGGGTTTCCCGGCAGGGCATGGATTCCGCCATAGGTGGCACAGGTGCCAACGGCCATCACGGCCCAGGCGTGCGGTACCAGCCGGTCAATCCAATCACAGGTCAAAATTGGCTGCCCGGTTTCAGGATCACACCCAAACCCGGCCCAGTACCCGGATTCTTTATTGGTTTCATTCGGGATCGAGCCTTCAACAATCAACAAAAACGGTCGTGAGTTTCCGGTTGTGGCCTCGTGAAACGCCTTCAAAAAGTCATCTCCGGTCTGGTAGGCATACACCTGATTGAAAAAGCGAATTTCCGGTGTTCCAGGAATGGCCCCACGGATGACATCCTCAATGCTGGGCTGAGTGGCTGCCGTCAAGGCCACTGATTCCCCGTCACACCCCAGGCCCGCAGTAATCCATAAAATGTCCAGTTGTTCGATTTTGACGGCTGAACTGGTTGGTTCGGTCATGGCTTCGAGCCTTTCCCGCCGTGTCCAAACATCAGCGAATGATGGGTTTCCAGCACTTTTCCATTGCCCAGATACATGTGCACCCCACACGGCATGCAAGGATCAAAACTCCGAATCGCCCGCATAATGTCAATTCCCTTAAAGCGTTCGGGCGGATTTTCTTCAAAGAGCGGGGTGTTTTGGATGGCATCTTCAAACGGTCCGGGTGTCCCAAATTGATCGCGCGGGCTGGCATTCCAGGGTGTGGGTGGATAGGGGTGGTAATTGGCTATTTTTCCATCCCGAATGACAGCGTGATGCGAAATCATACCGCGAACCGCTTCGTGAAAACCGCACCCGATGGCCTGGTCCGGTACGGTAAACTCGCTCCAGGTTTCGGTGCGTCCGGCATACACTTCGGCCATGGCCCGTTCGACAAAATACAGCGCTGCCGCTGCCGTGTAGGCCTGAAAGTAGGTCCGCGCCCGGTTGCGTTCCAGCGCGTTGTTCCAGTTTGGGATTTTCCACTCAAACTCGGTTTCGGGCAGGCTCGCAGTTTTTGGAAGAGTGATTTTGACACTGTTTCCAGTGGCCTTGACGCCTCCGATATCAACTTTTCCAGCCAGCGCCGTGACCCACAATCGCGCCAGCGGCCCACCGCCTGAATCAAGCGCCAGATATTCGCCAGTTGCCTGATGGTACCAGCGCGGCGAGACAACCCACGAATATTTTCCTTGAAAATCACGCTTTTGCGGTTTGGGCAACGTGGTCTGATTCCAGGGATGGCGTTGATCAACCGGGTTTCCGAGTGGATCGGTTTTGACAAACGTTTCGCCCTGATCCCAGTCGTCATAAAAACCACCCCCCAGCAGAATCCTGATTCCCAGATTGATGTCAATGAGGTTGGTGGTAATCAATTTGCCATCAAGCACAATCCCCGGCGTCACAAACATCGCTTCTCCGGACTGAGGTAAATCCTGATACCGGTACGTACACACTTCCGGGTCATTAAACGATCCCCAGCACCCCAACATCACCCGACGGCGGCCAACGTTTTCATATCCGGGCAAAGCATCATAAAAAAAGTGAAACAAATCGTCGTGGAGCGGAACCGCCCGCTTCATAAATTCGATGTATTTCATCAACCGAACCAGATAATCGGTAAACAACGGCAGGCTGGGGACTGTCCCAACACCGCCGGGATAGAGCGTTGAGGGATGCACGTGACGGCCTTCCATCAAACAAAACATTTCGCGCGTCAACCGGCTCATCTGCAGGGCTTCAAGGTAAAACGAACCGGTAAACGGATTAAGGGCGGTCATAATGTCCGAGATTTTACGAAATCCGTGCTGGTCGGCATTTGGCGCCGGGGTTCGTTCGGCTTTGTCCCAAACTGAAGGCGTGGTTTCCTTGACCATCTGCTCGCAATAATCCACACCGACCAGGTTATCCTGATACAAATTGTGGTCAAACATGTACTCTGCCGCTTCACCCAGGTTGATAATCCATTCAGCCATTGGGGGCGGTTGAACACCAAACGCCATGTTCTGGGCATATACCGCACAGACAGCGTGATTATCGCCGCAAATTCCACAAATCCGGCTGGTGATGAAATGGGCATCGCGGGGATCTTTGCCCTTCATAAACACGCTGTATCCCCGAAAGATGGATGAGGTGGAGTAACACTCCACCACCCGACGCTCGGAAAAATCAATTTTGGTATAGATCCCAAGACTCCCGACAATGCGGGTAATTGGATCCCAGTGCATTTCAACCAGTTGTGACGGAGGTGAAGGGGTTTCTGATTCTGACGATTCAGTTTGCTGAGCCATAAAGTCTATCCGGTGGATGAAAAATGAACGGGCTGGATGAGGCGTGGAAGTGCATCTGCCACGGCACTGAGACATAAGTGACACTCATTTCGGCGAAAAGAATGGTGTACTTTTCGACAAGAAGCAACTGCAGTCTTCTTGCCCAAACATTATCAGACCTTAAAGTAAAACAGGCGCCAGCGGGCCATAAAACGTTTCCAGGAGCTTCGGACGTCTTACAAGTCAAATTAGGGTTCAAACATCGCTCAAATCGCCTTTAAACGCACGCACGGCATAAGTGGCAGATGAGTCCAGACCCTCTTTCAGCCTGGCGACACACATTCACTTCCAAATTTGACCTGCTTTTCCAGCCAGATCTGGTTTTTGGGCAAGCCTGATGCTGACCGGTGTTTTCGGTTCAACGCAAAAAGTCCGGGCAACTTGGTGCACTCGCGGTACCAGCTTGGTGCACTCGCGGTACCACTTGGTGCACTCGCGGTACCAGCTCGGGTCCAGATCCTCGCTTGACCTCGATCTGGCGCGTAGCTGGTGCCAATTTGAAGGGTTTCAACCATCAAGCCTGGTGCACTCGCGGTACCAACTTGGTGCACTCGCGGTACCAGCTTGGTGCACTCGCGGTACCACTTGGTGCACTC
>DAOQNB010000075.1:8235-12144 GCA_035335845.1 Acidobacteriota bacterium
CTCGCGGTACCAGCTTGGTGCACTCGCGGTACCACTTGGTGCACTCGCGGTACCAACTTGGTGCACTCGCGGTACCAACTTGGTGCACTCGCGGTACCAACTTGGTGCACTCGCGGTACCAGCCAAAACTGCATCTTTTTTGAAATGAACAGGTTACAGGCAATTTTTTGCGCTAGATACTTCTTAGATACTTTATTAAATACTTTTTACACACACATGGGGGTTTGGGGGGCACGATTTTCCGCAGTTTTGAGCCAAAACTGCGTGTGTGTTTTTCTTTTTTCTTTTTTCAAACCAGTGAAAACCTGAAAACCAGGTTTGTAACCCAGATCTGGTTTCCAGTCGTTCTGAAAACCAGTAAAGTGGGGCACGCCAAAATCCTGCTGGACAAAGTTTCTTATGAGTTCGAACACGCCACCCAAATCCAAAAAACCTCACCAGGCTCTGGTGAAAGTTCGACCAGAGCTCAATCTCGAAAAATGGCCGATCTGGCAACCAGCCAACTCGCGAACGGCCCCACGGGCAAAGGTCTTCAAGCGCGAAGCCACCCTCTCAACTGGCGATACGATTGTGGCTGAAGTTGAAGTCGGGTTTACCCAGTTGGGAATGCTCACCACCGAGGACCAGAAAACCTACTATGGGCTGGTCAAGTACTGGGAGGATTGTGGACGACCAACCACTGAGATCAACTTTTCACTCAGGCGACTGGCTGAAATCCTCGGGAAAAAGTGGGGCACCGGCACACTCAAAACCCTGACGGATTCATTAGCCCGGCTCTATGCCACCCCGTTCTTCTGGCGGAATGCGTATTATGAAGCTCCGAGCGGTGAAATCCGGATGCTTAAATCATTAGAAGGTTTTCGGATTTTAGATTACCTCAAGATTGTATCCCGCGAAGAAAACGGACATGTGACCAAGGAACTCGGGGTGTTTAAATTCAATGGTCATATTCTGAAGAACCTGCAATCCCACTATACCAAACCAGTTTTCTTTAATGTTGTCTTGAACTTCAAGTCAGAGATCGCCCAACTGCTCTATACGCATCTTGATTTGATTTTGAGCGATAAACTGGTGTATGAACGACGCACCAAAGAACTCTTTTCAGACTTGAACATCACTGGATCTTCATACGATAATAAACGCAGCAAACGCAAGCAGGTGTTAGAGCCAGCCTTGATCGAACTTTTTGGTGTTCCGTTATCAAAAGGAGGGGTTATCCAGCAGGCCACCATCGAAGAGACCAAAGACCGGGCTGACTTCAAAGTTGTTTTCGTCAAAGGGGCATCCGACACGGCTGGCACCGCGGTTGAAACGCCAAACACCCCTGATGACATTGAGCAGGAACAACGGCAGGTGGACGAACTCCTTCAATACTTTAAAACCATTTTTCAAACAGCACAGTCCCCTAATTCTCGCCACCGAAAACTGGCAACGGAGCTGATTTCACAACACGGTCTGAAACTGGCCAAATCCATTATTGACTATGCCCATCAGGCCGCCCAGCAAACCAGTTTTCGGATTGCCACCTTTGGGGCCATCAGCCAGTATGTTGATCAGGCCGTGGCCGAATTAACCCCTTCCCCGTCTCAACCACCAGCGGAACCAGACTCTGAGGAAATCAACCATGCCTTTGAGTTTGCCTACCGGGAATACTGGCAAGATCAGGTCAAACGATACATTGCCGCCAGTTATACCCCTGAAGAATGGCACATCCTGCTGGATTCAAAAACCAACACGGTGCTGGCACAAAATCCGGCTTTTCGAAACTGGCAAAAAGACGCACTGGCCGAATTTGTTGAGGCACAAGTGCTCGAAGACCACAAACCACTGGCTCAAGTCATTGCCTTTGAAGAGTTCTGCCTGTTGAAGCAAAAACCGTGATGCGGTTCCTGTCGCTTTCCTGATCTGACCGTGGTCGTCGCACAACAAATTCCTTGCCTTACATAGCGATATCGCTATATATAGATACTTCTTTTTCAGATTTGATTGGTACATCACACTTTTATAAAGAGATGAAGGACCGTCGCATATGGCGTCATCAGAAAGCTTTGTTTCTGTTCAGGAAGCGGCAAAGATTTTGAATTGTGGGATTTCGACTGTCAGGAAAATGTGCCAGGAAGAGAAAATTCAAGGGGTGCAGAAAGTTGGAAACGGCTGGTTGATTCCTCGAACTTCTCTCAATCAGTCTCCGGTTCCAAATCAGACTCGGGGCTGGCCGCTCGGAAAAACTCGCCTGAGTGGTGAACCGGAACTCCCGTTACCGGCAGTTGTTTCCGAGCAGGTTTCCCTTGCCCATAAAATTGCCATTTTTAATCAGGCCGGCGGGGTTGGGAAAACCACGATTGTGAGAGACCTGGGCTATGAACTGGCTTCACGAGGTTACAAAACACTGCTGGTTGATGCCGATCCACAGGCCACGCTGAGCACTTTTTTTGATTTTAACCCAGCCGAACGACCCGAGGCTGATTTATTCTGGTCTCCCATTTATCGCGGTACAAAAGGTGTGAAGCCGACGGTTTTTCCAACTCAGTATGCAAATTTGTACCTCGGGCTGGCCAATCGCGAATTGAAACGCGGAGAACTCGAACTCCTTGAAGCCAAAGATCAAGGCCGCTTACGTGGCTTTCTCAAACTGATCCATTCCGAGTTTGAGTTCATTCTATTTGATTGTTCCCCAGCGATTTCTGAAATTACAATTCAAGTGTTATTTGCCGTTGATTCACTGGTGATCCCGGTTCAAACCCAGGCGAAATCAGTCGTGGCGTTTGGTGAAATCCAATATGAAATTGGAAAAGCCCAGGAGCGCCGCATGAATATGGATTTATCTCCGCTTGGGGTGCTTGGGATTATTCCCACCATGTTTCGTCAGGCAACGATGATCCAAAAACACCATTTTGAGGAAATGAAAAGCCTGTGTGAGTTGTTTGACTATGCCCTGCTGCCACCAATTCATGACTCAATCAAAGTTTCTGAGGCTGGATCATTTCGCAAGCCGCTCAAAAACTATGATAAAAAATGCCGGATCAACGACGATATCGAGCAAATCTGCAGTTCAGTCCTGACACTGCTTTCCAGGCCACTTGAAAAATAAGGAAATTTTCAGCCACTCCGGCTCAACTGTTATGCCCAAAAAAGCGATTCCGCCCAGTTTTACGCCACACCGTCAATCTGCACTGGCCAGCTTTGTTCATGAGAAAAAATCAAAGCGAATCGGTGAAATTCGCCTTGCCCTGATTCAACCCAACCCGTTTCAACCACGAAAGAATTATCCAGACGCTGAAATTGAGGAGCTGACCGAAAGCATCAACCAGCAAGGATTGCTGCAAAACCTCGTCTGCCGGGTTGAGCCGGATGGCAAATATACATTGATTGCCGGCCATCGCCGATTGCTGGCACTGCACAAACTTGGAAAAGAGACGGTTCCGGTCAGTATTCTGGAAAATATCTCTGATCAGGATTTGCAAATCCTGGCGTTGATTGAAAATCTGCAACGGAAAAACCTGCATCCCGTTGACGAAGTACGGGCTATTGTCCAGGTGATTGAGCAGGCGGGGTCTCAGGAACAGGCGGCAAAACTCCTTCACAAGCCGGTTGGGACGATTGGCGGAATTGCCGCACTCCACAATTTAGGCAGTGAAATCCTTGAAATCTGCCTTGGTGTGCCTGATCTGACAAAAAATAAGCTCGCCCAATTGTTAAAACTTCCGGCGGAAAGACGACTGGCCGCAGCAATGGCGCTTCATTCTGGAACGCCTTCAAAAATTCCAGCCACCAAACCGAAATCAGTTTCACCAAACGTTTTCCGGTTTCGAGCAAAGACGACAACCGACGCGAGCTTTTCCTTTAAACTACAGTTTAAAAAAGGAAATCCAACCGAAGCTGAAATCTTGGATGCCCTGAACGTCATTC
>DAOQNB010000076.1:0-12130 GCA_035335845.1 Acidobacteriota bacterium
GCTGAAGACTCGCAAGCTCAGGGCTGAAGAAACCGGGTTTAATACCCTCAGCCCTCAGCCCCCAGCCCCCAGCCCAATGTCTTCAGCCCGATGTCTTCAGCCCCAAGCCCTAATACCGAATCTTCGGGTTTGGCGCGGGGATGGTCACGCATTCACGGTAGAATTCAAATCGCTGCATGGTGATGGCGTGGGTGGGGCATCGAGAGGCACACATCGCGCACCGGATACAGGTTGTTTCATCCTTGAGCATAACCGACCCCATCTGGTCGAGTTCTTCTGTGCTGTATGAAAGCAAATCCTGTTCCGTAATTCCCAATCCTTCTTCAGCCAGGTTCATCAATTTCGGATCTTTTGGAAGCTGAGAAAGTCCAACCAGTTTAATCAGGTTCTCAGGGCAGACATCAACGCAGCCACGGCAGGCAATACACATCGTGGTGTCAAATACCGTGTTGACATTACAGCGCAAACACCGGGCAGCCTGGGTCTGGGCTTCGGTCTCAGAATAGTTTTCCTCGGTGTTGATGAGTGAACTGGCACGCTTTTCAGGTTCGACCGCTGGTGGGTTGTGGCGTTCCAGTTGATACCAGCCATCCACCATCGTGTAGGAAGCCGGGAACCACCGTTTGCGCACGACAACATCCGTCCGGGTCTTTCTCAGATAATCGTGCATCGAGCGGGACGCCGTATGCGCCGAAGCCACGGCATGGATAAACAACCGTGGACCGTGCGCGATGTCGCCACAGGCAAACACGTCAGGCGCCGTGGTTTGATAGGTGTCCGGATTGACTTTGATCAGGCCGCGCACCGATTCAATACCATCTTCGGGTGACAGAAATGACAAATCCGACGTCTGGCCAATCGCAAATAAAACGGTATCGGCTTCAATGTCCTCAATCTCATTTTCATCAAATGTCGGCGAAAATCGGCCCTGGGCATCAAAAACGGCGGTACATTTGACGGTTCGCAGGCCAGTAACCTTCCCTTTTTTGCTCAATATCTCTTTTGGACCACGTGAGTTGTGGAGTTTGATGCCTTCTTCTGAGCCTTCGTGGATTTCAATTTCATCGGCTGGCATTTCAACCCGGCTTTCAAGACAGACAATGTGGACTTCTTTATCGCCGCTCATCCTCAGCGCCGAGCGGGCCACGTCATAGGCAATGCGTTGCTCGCGTTCGCCTTCAATTGAAAACTCATCGCTGTCATCATCGCTGGTCATCACTGGCCGAATGGCCGAGCGGGCCACGTCATAGGCCACGTTGCCGCCGCCAATCACAACCACTTTCTTGCCTAGCGGCAATGGTTTGCCTTCGTTAAACGCCCGCAAAAAGTCCATGCCGTCATACACCATGTCAACGTCAGAGCCCGGAAGCGGGATTTTTCGCCCTTTCGGAAGCCCAATCCCAAGGAATATGGCTTTATATCCTTCGGCCCGCAGGCTTTGAATCGTGAAATCACGTCCCAGCCGCATGTTGCATTTCAGTTCCACGCCCATTGATAAAATGGCGTTAATTTCGTGTCGAACCAGTTCACGCGGCAGCCGAAAAACCGGCACCCCAACCATCAGCATTCCGCCCGGCTCGGCGTTGGCTTCAAAAACAGTGACTTTATAGCCAATCCGGGTCAAATCGTGGGCCACGGTCAGTCCTGAAACACCGCCTCCGATGACGGCCACCTTTTCAAAATCACCGCGTTCGGGCGGGAGCATCCGTTCATCGCACGACTCATGATAAAAGGAATAGTCACCGGTTTCAGGTCCGAATTGTTCATTGACAAAGCGTTTGAGCGCACGAATCGTGACCGGGGAATCCAGGTCGCCACGCCGGCAATTGACTTCGCACGGCGCACCACAAACCCGTCCACAAATCGAAGCAAATGGATTGGTGGCGCGGGCCATCCGGTAGGCATCTTTGTATCGCCCTTCGGCAATGGCGTTGACATATCCGCAGGCATTGGTATGAACCGGGCAGGCATCCTGGCATTTCACCATCCGAATCCAGTAATCCGCCCCATCTGGTGACTCGAACTGATAGCGTTCTTCCGTCATAACGGTGTATCCATTGTAAGAAAGTGTTTTGAATGCGAGGTTTGGTGACTGGTGCTGAGTACCTGGTACCTGGTGCTTGGTGCCTGGTGCTTAGTACTTAGTGACTGGTGCTTGGAAAGTATTGGTTCCTAAGCCCGAGTTCTTCAGCCCCAAGCCCTCAGCCCTCAGCCCTGTTTTTTTCAGCCCTACTCGGCATGGCCTTTTCGAAACACAAAGGCCACCAGAATCAGCAGATAGACCACAATCATCGCACCCACGATATACATAAACGGGTCGGCGGTCCTGGTTACGGCATTGAGGGCCTGAACCAGTGATCCGCGTTCAGAATGAGTGATTTCCCCATTCATATAAATGAAAAAGTAAATCGCAGCCCCGCCAATGATGACAATGTTGGCAAATTTCAGAAATGCGGGAACTTCTGTTCCCTGGCGCTCGGTGATCCAGCCATCGGCATATTCTTTAATTTCAACCTGTTCGGTTTGCTCGGGTTTCGTTGCCATACAATCTTGCTCCCCTCTAAGAATGAAGAATGAAGAAAAATCAACGGGTTCAGGGTTCAGGGTTCAGGGTTTTCGAATAAGGATCTCCCTGTCACTGTGTCACCTTGTCATCTTGTCATTTTGACGAGGTGCTTCCTCATCAGCCCAGACCTGGTATTTGATGGATTCGCCTTCTTCGCCCCAGTAGCCATCCCGATAGGACCTGAGAAAAAAGTAAATCGCACCAACCAAAAAGATGAGAAACAGAAAATAAGCAAAGTAAATGCTCGGATAGACATAGTCGCCGCTGTACATTTGGAGGTCTCCTCAATTTATCTCATTGACCTGTACCGGGTTCCGGGTTCCGGGTTTTCGAAATTTATGTCTTTTTCGTCCTGGATGTCCGTTATGTCTTTTCTAAACCCTGAACCCTGCCCCCTACTTCTCATAGTCATTTTCGGGCCGCCAGTTTTTGGCACGTCCCAACGTTTGCAGGTAAGCCGTCATGGCTTTGAATTCTGCCGGATTGTTCGCAATCCATGGAAATGGCGGCATAATCGAGCCAGGCACCAAATCCCGTGGGTTACGGAAGTGCGTCAGGTGCCACTGTTCGTCATATTTACCACCCACCCTTGACAGGTCGGGCCCGGTGCGTTTGGTACCAAACAGATGAGGGCTGTCATAGACAAATTCGTCCGGGGTTGAAATCGGCGAATCTACGCCACGCCAGCCCGAACGCTTGGTATCAGCCAGCAAGGTTCGGGTTTGCTGGGTATGGCAATACCAGCAGCCTTCACGGACATAAATCGCCCGTCCTTGCAATTCCAAAGGGGTATAGGGGTTTAATTTTCCAGTGGGGCCCTTGCTCGGGTCTTTATTTTCAAAAGGTTTGCCCCAGCTATGATCCAGCAGCGGCGGTACAATCGTTGTCAGCAGCCCACCAATGAAGAAGAAAAATAACGCGAAGGCCACAAACCCTACGGCGCTTTTGTCGGTTTTCTGTAACATACCAGTATGTCTCCGTTCGTTGCGAATGAAGAATGAAGAATGAAGAATTGAAGTGCCTTCTTTGTTCTTTCGTTCTTCGCTGAATTCTGACCATTCTTCCGGCTGATCAACCTGTGTTTAGGCGGTTGCTGCCGCAGCTTTAGGGGGTGCATCAGGCGTTGATTGAACCTTCAACACGGTCGCCATCACGTTGAAGGCATAGAGGGCAATGCCGATGAACATAAAAATTCCCGAGAAGAACCGCACCAGCCACACGGGTTGGAGCGCCACCACGGTATCAATAAATGGAATCGCTGGATTGTTCCACTGCCATCCTTGCCAGAACCCACCCAGCCACAGCGTCACGAAAAAGCCCAGCCCACCGATCATAAAGAACCAGAAGCTCCAGTTTGCCACCGTATCGGAATAGAGTGGGGTTTTGAACATTCGTGGAATAATGTAGAGCGAACCGGCAATGGCAAAGAATGAAAACGCGCCCAGCACGGCCATATGGGCGTGGCCCGGTATCCAGTCAGTCTTGGACACAATGGCATTGACGGCCCGCAGGCTGTGCATTGGTCCCTGGAAACAGGTCAGCAGGTAAAACACAACGCCGGACATCAGGAACTTGAGCGGAACATTGTCTTTTAATTGGTGCCACTGGCCCTTCATCGTGGCAAAGAAGTTATACACAACCGCCCACACTGGCACCAGCAACATCACTGAAAACACAATCGCAATAGTTTGCAGCCACTGGGAAATCGGGCCGTGGAGCATATGATGCGCCCCAGTCCAGACATAGACAAACGCCAGTGACCAGAACCCCACCATCGAGAGCTTGTGGCTGTGGAGCGGTGTGTTTGACGATTTGGGAATAAAGTAATAGGCAATCGCAAGCCCTGCTGGGGTAAAGATCAAGCCCACCGCATTATGGACATACATCCAGTTCAGGTTGGCCTGATTGACACCCGTGGCCATCAGCACCGCAAAATTCCCAGTCAGATACACAAATGCGGTCCACAAGATGGTGCCCATGACATACCACAGCGAAACATACATTTGCTGATACTTTCGAGTGGCAATTGTCATAAAAATATTGGCACCAAACATCACCCAGGCCACCACCACCAGAACATCAAGCGGGACCACCAGTTCGGCATATTCCAGCCCCTGATTTAACCCCATTAGCAATGTGACGACGGCACTGAGGATAATAAAATTCCAGAGCATGGCTGTGGCCACCCCAAGTTTTTCACTCCACAACTTGACCCCGCATAAGCGTGGAACAAAGTAATAGATCAAACCCATGTCGCATGCCAGCAACCATCCAAACAGCATCCCATTGACGTGCAGTGGCCGCAACCGACCATAGGTCAAATATGAAACTGTTCCCAGCATTTGTGGCCAGACAAACTTGGCCGCGATCATAAGCGCAATGATTCCCACGATGAAAAAGTAGGCCACGGCGCTGATAAGAAAATATTTGGCAGTGGTATCGGTATGCAGATTCTCTTGCGCTTTGGATGCCTGAGAAACAGGTATTTCAGCGACGGATGATTGAGTGGACATAACCAGTTGACTCCTTCGATTCAGGGGTTCAAAACCAGGGTTCAAGGTTCAGGGTTCAGGGTTCAGGGTTTGAAAACCAGGGTTCAGGGTTCAGGGTTCAGGGTTCAGGGTTTTTGAATTTAAGTCCTTTAAGTCCTTTAAGTCCTTTTCGTCTTTTTCAAACCCTGACCCCTGACCCCTGCCCCCTACAGGATCTCACTTCTTCGGCTGATTGAAACTCCGCAGGTAATTGACAACATCACCGACATCATTTTTCGTCATTCCGTAGTCAATCCAGGGTGGCATGGCCGTGCCCTGAACCCCATACAGAATCGAGTCAAACAATCGGCGGTCATTCATACTTTGGACAAAGAACTGGTTCCGCAAATTGCGCGGACGCGGAATGATGTCGAGCGAGTTTGGTCCCTTGCCGTCGGCTTTTTTACCGTGACACCCAGTGCAGCGCATCAAAAAGATCTGTTCTCCGCGTTTGACTGAATCAGGTGTCATCGAGATTGGATTTTGATCTGGCACCTGGTGAGCCGCCATTGCCCGTGGCTTTTCTTTTGTAATTGACTGACGGATATAGGCTACCAGGTCGCGAACCTGGGTTTCATTAAGCAACTTGCCCCAGGCAGGCATAGACGTTCCAGCGACACCTTCCTGGATTGACTTGATAAACCGCTCATCGGGCTTGCTGCTCATAAAGGCGGCTTTGGTCAAATCACGTGGTGCCGGGTCGAGATAGAGCCAGGTAATGCCTTTGCCATCGCCCTGTTCACCGTGGCACCGGGCACACAGATTTTTGTATGTTTCAGCCGCAGTGGCCGTTGGTGGCGGCGTTTTGAGTGACAGCAGATAATCGGTCATCGCCTGATAGTCAGCTTCACTGAGGTTAAACCCTGGCATAATTGAATCCGGCATCTCGGCACGTGGATTCTTAAAGTGTTTCATCAGCCATGGGCCATCTTTGAGCAACCCTTCAAAGGACAAATCCGGAGCAATTCCGCCATCTTTGTCGCCCAGCTTATGACAGGCCACACAGGACTTTTCACCAATCAGTTTTTCGCCCCGAGCCAGTGCAGAGGCGGCTTCAGGCGCTGGCGGAATGGACGGGGCCGCCGTGCCAGGACTGGTGCCAGTAGTCGCAGCAACGGGCGCCGCTTCAGGTTTCTTTTCTTCGATGCGGGCGCGATAGCGTTCCAGCGAGGTTTCGTTGTAATTGATCCCGCGCCGGCTCTTGAGGAAAACCACCAGGGCTTTGACTTCATCATCCGTCAAGTTGAATTTTGGCATGACCGATGTAGCCAGATTGGCCCGTGGATCCACCACCGATTCCCACAAATAATCAATTTTGAATTTCTTGCCAACTTCTGAAAGGTCCGGTGCCAGTGTCCCATTTGAAATACCTTCGATCCGGTGGCATCCATAGCAATTTTTTTCAAAAAAGAGCTGACGGCCCTTGGTAATCATCGGGGTTGCGGTGAAATTTTCTTTGGTGTGGCATTGGGCGCAGTTGGCTTCCATATACTCTTTGCCAACCAGCTTGGGCTGAAATTCCTTCCGCCAGTTCTCTTGTGCTACGTAGCCCAGCATCGGGTCCGGCCAGTAGTGGTCTTTGCCGTGGCCATAATATTCCTTTAACCCACGTCCCTGACCATCGTGGCAGACCGTGCAGCCAAAATCGGAAAATTTATGACGGCGCTCCCACTTGCCATTGATTTCCTGATCGCCCATGGCAGCCGAAAACGGGTGGGATTTGAGCGGATGGGCATAGTCTTTAAAGCGCGGGTCGTCAGCCGAAATGTGACAGGTTGTACACCGGTCAACGCGCATTTCCCCAAACTGGGTCACCAGGATTTGTTCGATCCGGGGACTGCGTCCATCCAGGGCTGCTCGTTCCGTATCAGTTTTGGCCATCGCTTTTGCCTGGTCAAAATAGGCCGTCTGGAATTTTTCCCACTTGTGGAAAAATTGATCGTAAAACACCAGCCCGTGGATGACCAAAATCAGTAAGCTTGCTATTGCTAAAGCCAGTCGCATAAGTTACCTACCCTATGATGAATGGGATTCGGGGGTCAGAGTTCAGGGTTCAGGGTTTGGAAATTATAGAAAAGGACATAAGGGACATAAGGGACGAAAAAGACATAAATTCAAAACCCCGGAACCCGGAACCCGGAACCCGGAACCCGGCTTTCGGTCTACCAGGGAGAAATAAATTCCCAGTTCGGACCTCGGAAGAAGGTTCCAATAATGATGAGGATGATGTTCACCACGACAAATGTCATAAACAGGGTGTTGGCTAATAACCGATCTTTGGAAAACCACTGGCCAATCCCTTTGGTAGAGCGGTCAAGATAGGGTGCCACCAGCAAGATCAGCACTTCGATGGTCGGAATCCCGACCCCACCCCAGAACGCTGAATAACTCACCAGTTCCTGCAACCCGAGAAAATACCAGGGCGCTTTGGCCGGGTTTGGCGGGTGCATAATATTGACTGGCTCTTCAAGCGGCGCGTCAAACAGGAGCGACACAACCAGAATCCCAGCCACGGTCAGGACAAAGACAAACAATTCAGCCATAAGCAGATAGGGCCAGCTATAGACTGTGTTTTCATCTACTTTCCCGACTTTGGCAAACGGCCCGCGCACCAGCCCCTGGAGGCCAAAGCGTTTCTTTTCAACCCCAGTCAGCGCAACTTCGGTGGTCGGAGTTCCAACCGTTGACGTGGCACCTGGCACGTACTCTGAGTCTTGCTGGAGCGGTTGCACTGTCGGCGTTTCAACGACTTCTGGCCGCGAGAGCCCGCCATCTTTGCGAATTCGCCAGAAGTGAATCGCTACCATAAAGGTAATGACCACGGGCAATACCGCGACGTGCAGCACATAAAACCGCAACAGGGCTTCCTGGCCGACGGTTGAGTCTCCAAGTAACAAAAATCGGACGTCCTGCCCAACTACTGGCGCATATCCGGCAATCGCCGTTCCAACCGTAATCGCCCAGAAGGCCAACTGGTCCCACGGCAACAAATATCCGGTAAAACTTGAAAACAGCGTAAGTAAGAACAGGCCAACGCCCAGCACCCAGTTAAATTCACGTGGTGGTTTGTATGAACCAGTAAAAAAGACCCGACACATATGTAAAAAGACAACCGCCACCATCGCGTGGGCTGCCCACCGGTGCATATTGCGCAAAAACGTGCCAAATGCGACGGTGCCGCGCAAATCCAGCATGCGATCATAGGCCTGAGAGGTTGAAGGAACATAATAAAACATCAACAACACGCCTGATACGACCAGCAGGACAAACAGAAAAAAGGACATCAGTCCAAGACCCATCGTGTAGGTCGGGCGTAACGTGTGACGGTGGACTTTGACCGGATGAATGTGCAGGAAGAAATTGGTGAAGCTGGTTTGGGCTCTTCCTAAATCAGATGACGGTAATGGATTACGGAAGATGGATTTCCAAACATTTTCCGGGAAGGTCAGCAGATCATTCCAGAGGCTGGTGGTCTTCATAACATTGCTCACAGATTGTAATAAGTTCCGGCGTTTATTTCTGCATCTTTGTCAACTTCCAGCTCACCGTTTGGCGCCAGGTTGATTTTGTACCAGGCCAATGGCTTCGGAGCTGGACCACCGGTGACATTTCCATCCTGGTCAAAACGTGATCCGTGGCACGGACAGGCAAAGCCTGTTTCCGACAGACCAACGATACAGCCCAGATGGGTGCAGGTGGTGGACACGGCAGCAATTTTGTTTTCTTCGCGCACAATGCAGATGCGGTGGGTATCGAGGGCAATGCGAGTGCCGGGTGGGTAATCATCTGGTTTTCCAACGCTAAACCGGTTGGGTTGCCCATAGGTGGCTCTGGGCTTGATAAAGACCAGGTTTGAAACTGCACTGATAACAGCCGAACCAAACAACCCGAAACTGCTCAACCACAAGAGGAACTTTCGGCGATTGGTATCTTCAGTGTTATTTGGCTTTGTGGAAATGACGTTTTTGCCCATGGGCATCGGTTGGTTCCTCCTTCGATGATTCAACTAAGTCTTCAAGGTCAGACCAAAACACCTGATATTTGACATCTTCCAAATTGCGGAAGTAGTCACGTTTGACTGCAAACATAAAAATCAGGAATGCAGCCAGCCCCATCAGGAGGCTCGCAACGATGGCTATCCAGGTGTATTCCATTTTTTTGACCTCAGTGAGGCGGGATCAGCGGCAAGAATTTGGGAATGAGAGCACGAGGGGCTTGAATCTCTCAGGCAACTCACTCGGCAATCGCTGTGCCACGCTCAAAATGGGGAATTTCAGTTCTAAACCACCAGAAACAGGGCTGGGATGTGTGTGAATTTCCACACACCCTATGAAAATTTCCACAAACAAGCGTTCGTTTTAGGCTCAAAATACCTCAACCCCTGCTTGCCAGAGGTGTATGAGCGGGAGTGATAGGCCAGTCAAAAAGCATTTTTGGTGAGAAAACAGGGCTGGTGAACGGCGACACATCGCCAATACATCGTCAGTCAATAAGTTACTGCGCGGTTCAAGGTCTGTGAGTAAACACCAGAGTGCATCCCAGGTAACCATCCAGTTCCACCGGTTTCAGAGATACCACACGTTTTTCGTGCTGCTGTCCCACATCAACGCGCCTTTGGTACGTGGGTTGCACATCTGGAAACCATTGCAAAAACCAAAAATTCGACGAACCAGAGATTGCCGCACCATCCGCTTTGCCAACAGGAGCAACCTATGAATCATTTACTTTCTTCCTTCAATCACCCCACGCTGTCATTCCTGAAAGATCGAATGGTGCACGTGATGCTGATCGGAGCGGCTCTGTTTTTCTTTGCACTTCCGCTTAATGCTCATGCCCAGGGATTGAACTGGGAAGGCCAGACTGGCGCCTTTGTAACTATACGGTCTCTTCCCCTTCCAATTCAATTGGCAAGCCGGAATTGAGCTTTCACTATATGAACACCGGTCCGATCATTGGTCATAGCTTACAAACATCAGTCACGGTTGGGGCATTTAAACGCATTGAATTTGGCTATACACGAGCCTTCAATGCCGGAGGAAATAACAAAGCATTCAGTGCCCTGTTTGATAGTGGGTTTAACGTCTTTCATGCCAAAGTCAATGTGGTCCCGGAAAATGTCAAGAAGGTAAACTGGGTCCCGGCCATTTCAGTTGGCGGCGTTGTTCGATCACAGGTCCAACACGTCGGCGGAGTCCTTGGAAACAAAGACACAACCAACGGTGATGTGTATGTGGCGGTTACCAAAACCGTGACCCAAATTAAAGGGTTACCATTCCTGATCAATGCTGGATATAAAGCCACCAACGGCAGTCTCTTTGGAATCGCCGGAAATGCCCCCGCCTGGAAAGGCCGCGCATTTGGCGCCGTGGCGTTTGTCGTCCCTGGACCAGCCAAGAGCACATTGATTCTCGGTTCAGAATTTGCCCAGCAACCTCGTGACATCGAGGGGCTCCCGGGTGCCGTCATGCCAACCTCCTTGACCTACTTTGTGCGCATTCTGCCGAACAAAGAAGTCCCAATGGCCATTGATTTCGGCGTGGCACAGGCTGCCGGCAAGATCCTGCCCGGTGTTGACCTCAAGGCCAGAGCGCAGTTTGCGATGGGTCTTTCATATCGGTTTTAAGTGTATGAAGGAGCAAACAGAGAGCGAGTAGCGAATAGATCGTGAGTGGTGAATAGCGAGTCGCGAGATAGTCAATCCAGCACAGAGCTTGTACTCAATATTCAACCATTCTGAACACCAGAGTTACCGAATACATATTCCTAAACTTTTTCTGATGGTTCGCTACCCGCTACTCGCTATCTGTTCACGGCTCACGCTTTATGGATTGACTATCTCGCGACTCGCTACTCACTATCTGCTTGCTATTTTATTCAGTTTTTTCTTGTTACTCCCTACGTTTCTCTCCGAGCCCAGCCAGTGGACAACCACGAACTGGGCCTTTTTTTCTTAAACTCAAAGTGGGGAAAAGACACTGGGCTCAAAACTTGGGGCTGAAGACTCGCAAGCTCGGGGCTGAATTACCCGTCTTCTTCAGCCCGTTTTCTTCAGCCCAAAGTTCTTCAGCCCAAAGTTCTTCAGTCAGAGGTTTTCACAATATGGTTGAATTATACGCTGCTTTTCTGTTTGGTTTGCTTGGGAGTCTTCACTGTATCGGGATGTGTGGGCCGATTGTGCTGGCCTACAGTTTGCCACTCAGTGCCAAAGAAAAGGCGCGTCGGGTGTTCTGGCATCACCTGTTCTATCATTTTGGTCGTGTTACCACCTATGGTTTTTTAGGTGCAGTCGCGGGCGGAATCGGCAGCCAGATGTATGTGGTTGGTGACTGGGTTGGCGCCGGACGGATTGTCCTTCTGATCTTTGGGCTGGTTTTGCTGGCTGTGGCGATTATTTTGGCCGGAGGAAGCCGCCTGTTCCCGTGGCTCTCATTTGACTTTGTGACGCAATCAGCCATGTACAAACAGACGGTTGGAAAACTGATGGTTTCATCAGCGCCAGCATCGAAATATGCGCTTGGCCTGCTGCTTGGCTTCCTTCCCTGTCATCTGATTTACGCCATGCTGATTCAGGCCGCCGCCTTTGGGAGCATCCGAACCGGGTTTCTGATGATGGTCTGTTTCGGCGCGGGGATGGTGCCAGCATTACTGGGAATCGGGTTTGCCTCGCAAATCATCAGCCAGCCAGTTCGCCGCTGGGGAGAGCGTCTCGTCACAGCCAGTCTTGTCATTCTGGCCGTTACATTTTTGCTCAGGTCAGTTGGATATAACGCCATGCATTTTGGGCATCCACCGATGGCCGCTCCTGGCCCCGTTGTTGCCGGCGCCCCACCCTCCCCAGGGGATCATGGCGGAGGCGGATGCCATTAAGAACCTGGGCTGAAGACTTCGGGCTTGGGGCTGAAGTCTTCGGGCTTAGGGCTGAAGTCTTCGGGCTTGGGGCTGAAGGCTTCGGGCTTAGGGCTGAAGACTTCGGGCTTAGGGCTGAATTACCCGCTTTCTTCAGCCCGCTTTCTTCAGCCCCACGCTCACTCAC
>DAOQNB010000077.1:0-11787 GCA_035335845.1 Acidobacteriota bacterium
ACTGTTCCCCAGTTTTGGTACCTGATGAGACCAAAATCAAAGGACACAAAGGACAAAAAGGACGAAAAGGACACCCAGGACAAGGCGGAAGTCGGTTTGGTGAGCGTGACACGGAGACTTTGGTGAATTTTCAGGCCACTCAAAATGGTCCGGGATTCCCTGGTGACAGCCGGATCCCAAACTGACCGGCACTGATATGTGAGCCAGGTGGTGCTCTTTTGGGCAAAATTGAGGTCATTCTCGATTCTCAATTCTTCATTCTGTCTTTTTTCTTCATTCTTCATTCTCAATTCTCAATTCTCAATTCTTCATTCTCAATTCTTCATGGTGTCATTTTTCTCCTGGTTGGATGTGATTGCCCTGCCGATTGTGGTGCAGGGTTTTTTTTCGGTGCGAGACGGTGTGCGCTACCTGGATTTTTGCCGGCGGGCACAAACTCAACGTGGGCACGGTCAGTTGGGTGAATTGCCAACCGTGGCCGTGTTGTTACCCTGCAAGGGCAGGGATGAAGGGCTAGAACGGACACTTTCCGTCCTCACAGCGTTAGATTACCCATCGTATGAACTCATTCTGGTGGTTGAAGAAACAACCGATCCGGCGTTTCCAGTGCTTTCACATTTCTGTCAGAAGCGCGCCGATTTTGTGCAACTGGTGGTGGCTGGCAAGGCTGATCAACGCGGGCAGAAAGTTCATAACCTGCTGGCTGGTATCAAACAGGTAAGTCCGGAAGCCGAAGTTCTGGCTTTTCTGGACTCTGATGTGGGAATTAGCCGTGACTGGTTGCTGGAACTGGTGAAACCGTTGACCGATCCAACCGTGGCGGCGACAACGGGATATCGGTGGTTTCCACTCAATGTTGGAGGGTGGCCAAATCTGGTCCGGTCTGCCTGGAATGGCTCAATTGCCACATCGCTGGGACCCGGCAAAAATAATTTTGCCTGGGGTGGGTCAATGGCCATGCGTCGGATTGATTTTGAAACATTGGACGTGGCCGGGTACTGGCAAGGTGCGGTCAGTGATGATTATGCCTTAACCGAAGCGGTTCGAACGGCTGGCCGCCCGATTGCTTTTACCCCAACCTGTTTAGGTTTGACGCCCGGCACCACCTCATTTCGGGATCTTTGGGAATTTACTACCCGCCAAATCATCATCACTCGCGTTTACAATCCCGGTACCTGGAAAATTGCAAGTGGCTGGTATGTGTTCTACAGCCTGGTGTTTTTGAGCTTGCTTGGTCGAGGTATGAGTGCGGCACTGGACGGCTCCTGGATGTTTGCCCAGTTTCTGGTGGCGGTGATGTATGTGCTCAGTATTGTGAAAAGTGCCCAGACGCTGGCTGCCGTCAATGACGTTCTGCCAGCAGGTGTTGAGGCTGGCTGGCTGCGTCGGGCAGGGTATTGTCTGCTGGGACCGTGGGTAGCGATATTATTTGCGGGGAACTTCATTCGGTCCTGGTTTACTCGGACCATTGTCTGGCGGGGAATTGGGTATGAACTCCGTTCAAAAACCGAAACTCGAATCATTCGCCCGCTTTCAACCGGCTCGACAAAATGAACAAATTTGAGTCGAGGTTTCTTGGCGAACCTATATGATTGTGATAAGTTGCTGAAACTCAGCCTAAAGTCCTGGTCTCAAGTTCACCTCATCTTCTTTCCTTTTATCTATGGTTAACACTGCACATCTGGACGTGCTGTTCAGTTCTGAATGGAACGAGTGGCGTACTCACAATGAAGGGGTCATTCCAGACTTTACCTCAGCCAATTTGTCTGGAAAGAACCTGTCAGGGCGGGATTTTCGCGGTGCTGATTTTACCAATGCTGATCTTACCGGTGCCACGCTCAGCAATGCCAATTTCAATAAAGCTCTTTTCCGAAACACCAAACTGTTGGCGGTGGATTTGACGCAGGCGGTGCTCACCAATGTGAATCTGACCGGGGCTGATTTGCGTCAATCTGTCCTCAAAAAAGTCAACTTGAGTAGTTCAACACTCAATAATGCCAATCTTGAAGCCGTTGATCTCGAAGGCGCCAACCTCGAAGGGGCCTTGCTGGAAGCCGCCAATTTACGTGACACCAATTGTAGCCGGGCTAACCTTCGACGGGTGTATCTCAAAGGCTCAGGATTTGATGGCGCTATTTTTGAAGAAGCTGATTTACAGGAAATTGCCTTTGATTACCTGCGGTTACCCGGTGCCAATTTGCGCGGTGCCAATCTGACCGATAGCAGCCTCAAATATGCTGATTTTCGCGATGCTGATTTGCGCCGGGCAAAACTCGTTCGAGCCAAGCTGGTTCAAACCAATTTTTCTGGTGCCAATCTGGCAGGGGCTGATTTTGAGAAAGCTGACGTCCTCGAAGCCAATTTTGATCTGGCCTGGCTCACCGACGCCCAGTTTGTCGGAACCCGGTTGGAAAAGGTCAGCCTGGTGGGGGCGATTATCAAAGGCGCCAATTTTGAAAAAAGCAAACTCAATGCCAATATGACCGGTATGGATTTGCGCGTTGCCAAATTTGCCGGTGCGACCTTTGGTGGGTCCAATTTGTCGCAAACCGATATGCGGCGGATGAGTTTGCCAGGAGTGAGTTTTAAAAATTCGCGTCTGGTGGATGCCCGAATGGCCGAGATGAACCTGGAAAATACGAGCTTTGAGGATGCCGAATTAACTGGTGCTTCAATGCGCGGGGTCAATCTCAATAACGCCAATCTGAATGGATCCACCATGGCCCTGGCTGATTTGACCGCTGCCTCACTCCTTAATGCCCGTCTGCAGGAAGTCAAACTCGAACGCGCCGACCTGCGCTTTGCCAAACTCAATAAAGCCAACCTGGAACGGGCCGATTTGACCCGCTGCAATTTGACTGGGACTGATTTCACCGATGCCAATCTTGCTAACACCAACTTTTGGGCTGCCAAAGTGAAAAATGCAAAATTGGACGCCGGGTTGAAGTGGAAATTGTTGTTTCTGCTGTTTCGATACTAAAACCAGGAGGTGCTTGGTGCTTAGTGCTTAGGAACCAATGCTTTCCAAGAACCAAGAACCAAGGACAAAGAACGAAGAACCAGGAACGAAAAACCAAGCACTCATAACCTCTAAATTTTATGGCCCTAACAACTTATCTTGAAGCAATCCGACAGGGAATTTTTGAAGAAATGCGACGCGACCCAAACGTGTTTTGTCTTGGGGAGGACGTCGCGGTGTATGGCGGGGCATTCAAGGTCACGGCTGGACTGCTGGAAGAATTTGGTCCAGACCGGATGATTGACACGCCAATTGCCGAAGCCGCCATCGTAGGCGCTGCCTGCGGTGCCGCACTGATGGGCATGCGCCCAATTGCTGAAATGCAGTTTATTGACTTCATTTCGTGCGGCTTTGATATGCTGACCAACTATGCGGCGACCAGTCGCTATCGCCAGGGACTTGGAATCCCGATTGTGGTCCGTGGCCCGTGTGGGGCTGGTGTCCGAGGCGGCCCTTTCCATTCGCTCAACCCGGAAGCCTTTTTTATGAATACACCAGGGTTGAAAATGGTGGCACCGGCCACGGCTTACGATGCCAGGGGACTGATCAAAGCCGCCATTCGAGATGATGATCCGGTGCTGTTTTTTGAGCACAAGTTTCTCTATCGTCGAATCAAAGAGGATCTGCCCGAAGCGGAATATGTGGTGCCGATTGGAAAAGCACTGACCCGCCGGGAAGGCGAAGATCTGTCAATTATTACCTATGGATCAATGGTCCATACGGCGCTTGAAGCCGCCCACATTCTGCAAGCAGAAGATGATCTGGAAGTCGAAGTGGTTGATCTCCGATCATTATTGCCCTATGACAAAGAGGCCATTCTGGCAACAGTGAAAAAGACCAGCAAAGTGATTTTGTTACACGAGGCCACCTTGACCGGTGGGATTGCTGGTGAATTTGCTGCCTTTATTGCCGAACATGCCTTTGAATATCTTGACGGCCCGATTGTCCGCATTGGGTCAATTGATACGCCAACGCCCTATAGCCCCCCATTGGAAGATTTCTTTTTACCGAATGTTCCAAAAGTGGTGGCCGCGGCCCGAAAGCTTGCAGCTTACTAGGCAAAAAAACGAGGGTTGAGGGCTGGTACTGAGTGCCTGGTGACTGATAGCTGGCAATGTATTCTAGAAGCCTGAGACTAAAGCATAACGTATCAGGTGCCAGACACTGAGACTCCTGTACGCCCTCAAGCCTTTATCCACGTCTGTTTTAAATCATCGTTGTAGAAAGGTGAACCGCAATGAGTACTGATGTCGTGATGCCTCAGATGGGGGAATCCATCGCTGAAGGCACGATTGTGAAGTGGATTAAAAAGATCGGCGATACCGTCGAGCGCGATGAACCAATTTTTGAAATTTCAACCGACAAAGTTGATGCTGAAATTCCATCACCGGTGGCTGGTGTGCTGCTGGAAATTCTGGTGACCGAAGGTCAGACGGTACCGATTAACACCGTTGTCGCCCGACTCGGTGATGCCTCTGAAGTTGGCGCGGCGGCCCCAGCCGCAGCACCCGCACCGGAACCAGTGGTCGCTGCTGAACCTGCACCAGTTGTGGTCGAAGCCCCACCTGCACCGGTCGTGGCTGAAGCGCCGCCCGCCCCGGTGGTTGAACCGGTTGAAGAGGAAGAAGATGAGGCCTCAGCCGAAGAGCAGCGCAAAGTGAAATCTTCTCCGCTGGTTCGCAAAATTGCTCGCGAACACGGTGTTGATTTAACCCAGGTCACCGGCACCGGTTTGGGTGGTCGCGTATCAAAAGAAGACATTCTGGCCTTTGTTGAAAGCCGGAAAGCCCCGGTTGCGGCACCTCCTGCCCCAGCTCCAGTTGTGGTGGCCCCGCCACCAGTTGTGGTAGCGCCACCGCCGCCGGTCGTTGTGGCCCCGCCACCTCCAGTTGTGGTAGCCCCGCCGCCGGCGGCTCCAGCTGTAGTTTCTACTCCAACGGCCTATGGCGCCAGTGACCGGGTTGAAATTGTGCCAATGTCACCGATGCGCAAGAAGATCGCCGAACATATGATCCACAGTCGGCGGACTTCAGCTCACGTTCAGTCATTCTTTGAAGTTGACATGACGAATGTCGTGAAACTCCGCGAACGCAATAAAGACAAGTTTGAGCAGCGCAATGGCACCAAGCTCACCATGACGACCTTTATTGTCAAAGCCGCGGTCGAGGGGCTCAAAGCCTTCCCGATTATGAATTCGTCGGTTGACGGCGATTACATCATCTATAAGAAGGACATCAACATCGGCGTGGCCGTTGCGTTGGATTGGGGGTTGATTGTTCCAGTGATCAAACATGCCGAAGAGAAAAACCTGCTCGGCATTGCCCGCACCCTCAATGATCTGGCCAATCGGGCCCGCAACAAACAACTCAAGCCGGATGAAGTCGCTGGCGGCACCTTTACCATCACCAATCCTGGAATCTATGGAAGTTTGATGGGCGCACCAATTATCAATCAGCCGCAGGTGGCAATCATGGGCGTTGGTGCCATCAACAAACGTCCAGTGGTGGTCAACGACGACGCAATTGTGATTCGGTCCATGGCCTATTTCTCAATTTCGTTTGATCACCGGGTGATTGATGGCGCCGTGGCCGATCAATTTATGGCCCACGTCAAAAAGACGCTGGAAAATTTCCAGACAACTGAGCTTGAGTAACATTGAGCCAGCAGGCCGAAAGACTTCGGGCTGAAAGACCTGGGGCTGAAGACTTCGGGCTGAAAACATCGGGCCTGGGGCTGAAGAAAACGGGTTTCATACCCTGAGCCCAACTTCTTCAGCCCGACTTCTTCAGCCCGAAGTCTTCAACCCTGGTTTTAGGGCTTGGGGCTGAAGACTCACAAGCTCGGGGCTGAAGAGAACGGGTTTCATACCTTGATCCTGATGAAGTCTTCAGCCCTCAGCCCAACTTCTTCAGCCCGAAGTCTTCAGCCCTCAGCCCATTTTCTTCAGCCCAAACTCTTCAGGCCAGATACCGCACGTCTGATCCTTCCTTGATCCACACCACGCAATCTCTTCCTTCGAAGGTGGCTTATGTCAAAGCGACTTCATCAGGAAAAAGTATCGAAACCCGAATCACCCGCCAACCGGGTAACGCTGCTTGATTTCGAAGACCAGCTCATCCACCTGGGATTTTCGCCTGAGGTCGCCCGTCAGGTTTGCCAGTCATTTATGGAGGGGCTGCGCAAGTCGCTGGTTCGCGGTGAGGAAGTCAAACTCCGTGGGTTTGGCAATTTCCGACGCATGCGGCGAAAGCGGAAGGGAACTGGGAGCACGGCTGAAGGTGGTGGTGCGGACCGGTATGCTTATTCTGTAAAATTCCGGCCCAGTCGGCGGCTGATTGGTTTGTTGTATGGAAAGGAAATTCCCGAAACCGGGGTCTTTCTGTCATTGGACGAAGCGTTGCTCCAGTTTTTGGATCAACCTTCGCCACCACCCGAAGCACCAAAGCCGCCAAAAAAGAAAGCCGTCAAAAAACTCGCCGCGGTTGACGTCGAGAATGTCCCCCAGTTGCTGCCAAACATTACCCTGGTTCCGGCTCACGTCAGCGCGCTCAATCGAACTGGGGAAATTGTCTTTGAACTCCCGCCCGTCGTTGAATTCCCAGAACCTGATCCAGATGCTGGAATGCCGCTGATCGAATTTGTGCTCCCGCCAGGATTGACACCTGAGGTTGATACTTCCTTTGAAGTTGAGTCTACGCTCAGGCTTGGGTCACCACCACCGCCGCCAAATTTTGTCGCGACATCAGCCCCACTGCCATCGCTTGAAGAGTTTACCGAGCCTGCGGTGGAAGACGATGACGAAGAGCCACGTGACCGGTCACGTATGCCACCGACTCCGGCTGATTTGGAAGCTGCCGAGGGGATGGACTTTGAAACCCACTATGATCTGGGGATTTCATATAAAGAAATGGGCTTGTATGAGCAATCTGTCCGGGAGCTTCACCGGGCAATTCAAAAAGTATCCCCCACGGATGAAGCTGGCCGATATATGAGTTGTTGCACATTGCTGGGGATGTGCTATCGCGAACAACAAATGTATCTCCAGTCGGTTGATTGGTTTCAACATGCCCTCACCCTGACAAAACCGGCTGATGCCAGTTATCTGGCTCTGCAATATGAACTTGGGCTCACCTATGAAATGGCTGGCCAGACGTTTAATGCCCTGGCGGCTTTTTCTGAGGTGTATGCGCTGGATGTGCATTTCCGCGAAGTGATCGAAAAAGTTCGATTCCTGCAAAACGAAGTCATTGTGCGGGCTGAGCGGATGCAAAAAATGATCCCGATTCATATTCGGGCGATTGACGCCAGGGGACAGCGGATGGACGAAGATACCTGGATTGTAAATATCAGTCGGCGCGGGGCCGGATTAAAAACAAATATCGAGCACGAAAGCGGAACCTTAATCGAAGTTGAATTTACTCAGGCTGGAAAGCGACACCTTGGAAAAGTTGTATGGTGCGCTCCGTCAAAAGACCAGGATAGTTCCTATCGCATGGGAATTACCTTGATCACTGACGCAGAACTTGGCGTTGAGGATTGGCCTCGACCAATAGCACAGGGATGATTCAATCCAAAATGAATGGTGACAGTCATTTGGAACAACTCGATGCGCAAACGTCTGACACTCAGGCGACGGCCAGCCCGCGCTCGGGGAACGGCAAACGTGTGCCTCGAAGCGGGGTTGACCAATCCAGAAAAAGTAAACAGCAGGCCGACACACTGGCGTCAATTTTGCTGGTTGGTGTCGTGGCCGTGTTTGTATTTTTTATTACTCGCCGGTTAGAGACTATTGTGGCGCCGCTCGATGACGAATCAATGATCTTGCAATCGGCACATAGTTTGTGGGCAAGCGCCGGTTCGAGCGATCTGGTCTCCAGGCTTGGTCCTGGAACCACTGAAAAATTGTGGCTGGCGTTGCCAGGTCTCTCGGTATGCCTGGCGGTCTTTGGCAAAATCTGGGGCACCGGACTGGAGCCGGCACGAACCTTTAATGCGGTGGCTGCCTGCCTGGTCCTGACCGCGGTTTTTTTGATTGGGCGGAAATTGCACAGCCGGGCTGCGGGCCTGATTGCTGTATTTGCCCTGGCCTTTGACGCCAATTTTTTTCACACCGCCCGCTTTCTGACGACTGATTTTCCAACACTGGCCTGTACCTTAGCTGCCTTTTACCTCCATTTACGTTCTCAATCAGCCGCGAACCCGCACCGCGAATGGGGGTGGGGATTCGGCGCTGGGGTTGTGGTGATTCTGGCGCTCTTAATGCAGGTTGGCGCCGTCTATGTCACGATTTTGATTCTGGTTTGGTCACTGGTTGAGCACGGGCGGGGGATCGTTCACAGTCGGTCAATGGGGGCGTTGCTCATGGGGTCGGGGATCCTGGCACTCCCCTGCAGTGTGTATTTATGGGGCCATTATTCTGAGCTTTCATCTGAGTGGCATCCGGAGACCCTGTATTTTCGAGGCTTTGGGATCTCTAATATTTTTAAGAACCTGGCCAGCGAGCACCTGCGATATGACCAGTGGGAAAGTGGCGTCTTAAAAATTGCAACTGAGGATTTCTGGTCGGTCAGCCTGTTTCAACTGTTGATTGGATTGAGTTTGTTGTATCTCGGAGTTCGGGTCGTGGTGGCATTTACCCGCTCTCACGGATGGCAGGAATTTACCGAGATGCTGCAGAGTATGACCCCTGAAGGTCAGGCCCTGGCTCAGGATCGGTCACAGTTTTTTCATTTAGGACCTGATGAGCCTCGATACACCGGGTCATTGCTTCGCTCAATGGCGCGCCAGGGCGGGTGGCGACGAAAATTAACCGTTGCACTCCACGAATTGGAAGAAGAATCCCGTCCAGTGACAACCTGGCTAGACGCGCTGGGGGCGCCATCTCACCCTGCCTGGCGGGCCTCGCGTGCCGGGCTGTTGCTGGTTTCACTGGTCAGTATCATCTTTTTTGCCCTGTTTGACGCTCAAAAAAGTGCCTTTCACCTGCCCTTTATCACTGTGTGGCTGGCCTTGTGTTGTGGTGTCGGGATTGTAGACGGTATTCGATGGGGAATTGAGCAGCGGAAACGAAGTGCAAAACGGGTACTGATGGGCCTTGGGGCACTCCTGCTGGTGGTGATTCCGACGATTGGATATGCGACCTCGGCTTCCCGCGTGGTGTGGCGGTTCTATCGGTGGTCGCGAACCTTTGAGCCGGCGCCCTACTCAGATGTCACCCAGGTTTTGCGCACGATTGTGCCTCAGAATTTACTGGTGGTGAGTCGCCCGGTTCACTGGCTGTCATTTCAAGATAATCCGAATTATGTCTGGGCCAGCAAAAAGGTCTGGAAAGATCAGGATATCACCAGTCTGCCTGGGGTGCTGGTGGTGGATGACGAGTTTATTGAGCGGGAAAACTATAACCGCCTCTTTGCCAGGCAGGTTCCGAATTTCACGTTGCTGGCTGAACTGAGTGACACGCTGTACGGGAATATCAAGGTCTATTACACGGGGCTGGACGGTCGGTTTCAAAACCACACACCTGCCCACTACTACTTTATGGGAGGCTACCATAAAGGATATGCCCGCAAAGGATATTACAGCGAAGAACAGCGTCAGGCCGCCAAAGTCATTTGGCTGGCCGGGCCACCCGAACTGGAGCGATTGTCCAGAGCCAGTACTCCGCCTGAAGCCAAGCCTCCCTCGGTCCATCGTGATAATGAGCGTTCTTCACTGCGCATCGTCACCGATCTGTCACTGTATAACACCCGGGTCCGCATACCGATCCAAACTCAACTCAAACCCTTTACTTTGTATCGGTTGCAAACGGCTGTCCGCGTAGCTGAGGGCGGATGCCTGATTGGCCCGCGCGATCAAACCGGGTTGTGGTTGTCTGAACCTCTGGCAGTTGGCCCCGGAGAGCAATATATCCCGGTTGATCTTGTTTTTGCCACCAATGCGCGTGGCGATGGCGAAATTGCCGTCAGCAACCGTCGCAATCAGCCTGGAAAATCGCTGATTTACCTCAGTCAGGTTGAAATCCGAGAAATCGGAAAACGACCATGATAGATGACAAACTGACAGGGTGACAGCAGTGACCGGTGACAGGGTGACAAGTGATCATTCTTCATTCTTCATTCTTCATTCTTCATTCTTCATTCTCAATTCTTCATTCTTCATTCTTTATTCTTTTGAAACCCTGAACCTTGAACCCTAACCCCTAAATCCCTGAACTTATGACGATTAAATTTGGAACTGATGGCTGGCGCGGGCGCATCGCGCAGGAATTTACCTTTGAGAATGTGGAAATTGTGGCTCAGGCCACGGCTGAGCAATTTCTGGCAGATAACCCGACCCAATCGGAACAACTGGTATTTGTTGGTCATGACCGGCGATTCTTAGGCGAGGATTTTGCTGCCCGGGTGGCTGAAGTCATGGTCGCCAATGGCTTTCGGGTCAAACTCTACGATACAGATGTGCCAACGCCAATGGTGTCGTATGATTGCCACCATTTCAACGCACGGGGCGGTGTGATCATTACGGCCAGTCACAATCCGCCTGAATTTTCCGGCTTTAAAATCAAATTGCCGTTTGGCGGATCAGCCCTGCCAGTCTATACCAATCAGGTCGAAGCCAGACTTGGTGCCAACCCTCCAAAACGGGTATTGCTCCGCGAAGCCCTGGCCGATGGTCGGATTGAGCGGGTTCCTCCTTCTGAAGCCTATATCAAACGCTTACCGGAAATTGTTGATCTTGAACAATTAAAAGCCCAGGACCTGGAAGTGATTGTTGATTCAATGCATGGCACAGGCGGTCATTATCTGGAAAACTTCCTCAGTGGTGGAAAACTCAGGGTCAAGACCATTCGCGGAGACCGGGATGTCTACTTTGGTGGCATCCATCCAGAGCCGATGATGCCTCAACTCCAGCCGCTGGCGGATGAAATCGTTCGCCGGGGCGCCTTTGTCGGGCTGGCGACTGATGGCGATGCTGACCGGGTTGGTGCGGTGGATAATCTCGGAAACTATATGAACACCCACCGGTTGCTCGCGATTTTGACCCTCTATCTGGTCCGCAAGCGGAAAATGACTGGCGGTGTGGTGCGCACTATTTCACAAAGCGTGATTGTCAAACGGATTGCCGAAAAGTATGGCCTGCCGCTCTATGAAGTTCCGGTTGGTTTTAAACACGTGGCTGAATTGATGCTCACCCACGACATTTTGTGTGGCGGCGAAGAGTCCAACGGTCTGGGCTGCAAACTCCATATTCCTGAACGCGATGGAATCTTCAGTGCGCTGTTGTGCTTTGAAGCCATGGTGGCATTTGGTCAAACTCCATCCGAACTGGTAGCCGACATCCAGCAGGAATTCGGCACTTTTGAGTATGAGCGCATTGACGTCAAAGTTGACCACATTGAGCAGGCCCACCGGATTTTGGCCCTGTTGCGTAGCGATCCGCCAACCTCAGTGGCAGGTTTTCCCGTGACCGAAGTCTCCCAACTGGATGGCGTGAAGATGATTTTGGAAGATGAAAGCTGGCTGCTGTTCCGGGGTTCGGGCACTGAGCCGATGTTGCGTGTCTATAGCGAAGCCACCAGCCGCGAAAAGCTGGAACAACTGCTTGGGTTTGGCCGGGAATTTGTCCGCAACAACCTCAAATAAGGAATGAAGAATCCTTTTGGTGACTGGTACCTGGTGTTTAGTGACTGGTCCTTGGTTCTTGGAAATCAATACTTTTCTTCCTGTAAATTTTCCCGTGATGGATTCGATGAATTGGAAATTCAGGGGATT
>DAOQNB010000078.1:0-11739 GCA_035335845.1 Acidobacteriota bacterium
TGCGGAGAGATCAACGGAGCTGTAGTAGACATTGTATCTTTGTCGTGAAGAGCAAAAGAGCAAAATAGCGAGTAGCGAAATAGCGAGTAGTCAGGCTACCTGCTGACGGAGGTGAATTTTTCGAAAACCCGGAAGCGCGGAACCCGGAAGCGCGGAACCCGTTATTCTTCCTCTGGATCCGGTCGGTCTGGTCGGTCCTTGGCCAGTTCGATCATGGTTTGAGAAAATCTTTGAATCTCAGGCTGAATCTGTTCCAACATCCGCCGTGCCGCCAGGTAGTCAGCCCAGGGATGCGTTTCAGCCAGCTTTTTCACCTGTGCTTCGCCAAGGGCGGTTGCCATCAGGGCAATCAAATCGCTGGTGGCGTGAACGTAGGTCAGCAGATGGTTGATAATATGATAAGCGTCTTCAGCCGTTGCCCATTCAATGTCTGGCTGGTGATTGAGTGGTGCCGACGGTTCTGGATACTCAGGGTGCGACATAAAAATCCCCAATGATAAAAAAGTAAATGGCAGGTGATCTCGGGCTGAAGAGCGGGCTCAGGGCTGAAGAAGTCGGGCTCAGGGCTGAAGAAAGCGGGCTCAGGGCTTGGGGCTGAAGAAGTTGGGCTGAGGGTATTGAACCCGTTTTTTTCCGCCCCGAGCTTGCGAGTCTTCAGCCCGAAGTCTTCAGCCCGAGGTCTTCAGCCCGAAGTCTTCAGCCCAAGGTTTTCAGCCCGAAGTCTTCAGCCCGAGGTCTTCAGCCCGAAGTCTTCAGCCCAAGGTTTTCAGCCCGCTGTCTTTCAGTTTCGCGCTGACTTCCGTGCCGTCATCGTTTTTGATGGTGAATGTTCCGCCAGCCTGAATGACCGATGAGCGAACATATCCAAGTGCTAAAATAGCGTCCCCAAGTTGCGGCGAATAAATGGCACTGGTGATCGTGCCGACTTCTTTTTCACCTTTCACAATCCGGCTGCCACGCTGTGGCAAGTTGGTGCCTTCAACGACAATCTGAGTCAACTTCCGGGCAACCTGGTCGTGTCCGCGCCAGTGGATTTTGGCGACGGTTTCCTGGCCGACATAGCATCCTTTATGGTAGCTGACCGCCGAACCCAGGTTGGCTTCGAGGGCAATCACGGTTTCATCCACATCAACACCATAGCGGGGAAGGCCAGCTTCAACCCGCACCAGTTCCAGTGCTTCCCAACCAACCGGGCGCAAATGAAAGGCGGTGCCCTGACTGGTGAGCCAGTTCCAGGTTTGAGCCAGCGCTTCACGGTGGATATAGAGGTCGTATCCGTCAACCGTCCCACGTGCTCGTCGAACCACAAGTGCTTCGGTTTTACCAAGTTGGAGCTTCTTCAGCGGCAATACCGGAATGTCTTCCGTGCCACCGCCAACTTTATCAACCTGATGGGTTACAGGCCATTCGTGTGGAGTGTCCCCTGTGATAGCTGCCAGCAAGGCGCTGGCCTGTGGTCCCTGCAGAGAAAGCAAGCCATAGCTTTTGGCGAGATCCTCAACTTTGAAGTCACCAGCAAAGGTAAAGCGGAACAAGGATTTATAAATTTTTTCAGCCAGAGTGGCGTCCAGATCAATCCAGAAAGTTTCATCCACACCGAAAATATGACAATCGGCAATCACTTTTCCCTGGGCGGTCAGAAAGAGCGCCGGTACCCCAAACCCGTGCTGTAAGGGTTTGATATAGTTGCTGACCAGCCCATTCAGAAATTGAACGCGCTCTTTTCCGCCGACCTGGATTCGCCCGTGGGCGCTTATATCAATCAGCCCAACCCCAGTCTGCAAAGTATGGTATTCGGCTTGAACGTCACCATAGTGGGCGGGCACGGTTCGGGAGGCATATTCAGTCATCGTTGCCTGGAGTGTTTGGTGGATTATTTCCAGTGGATTCCCCACGACAGTTGTTTCAGAACCGGACATCACAATCCTTTCCAGCGTTCGAGCAGGTTAGACCGTCATTTCAGAACGTGATCTGTTCTTTGAGTGGAAGCTTGCAAAAGGCAAAGAAGTGGGGATTGAACCGCAGCTTGCCGGGTGTGTCAAGACTTTCGCCCAAGTCATTTTTTAACAACAGGTTAGTTTGAGCACTTGTACCAGGGGAAGGCCCAAAAATGCAGAATAGGTCACCAGCCAGTTAGATTGGAGCAGCCGAAGAATCCAAAAAGTCCAGGAACCTGGCTGGACAAATCCTCAATCCAAAAGTGTGAACATTGACAGGGTTGAGTTGAACTTGGTACGGTCAGGCACACACCTTGATTTTCTTCAATCTGTTGCAATCAAACCACGGGTGGAGGCGGCATTCATCATGGCTATTAATTCCCAAGGGACGTCTGTCTGGCGATTTTCCCAGGCACTGATGTTAACGGCTTGTTTGGTTGGTGCGAGTGGCTGGCTGGTGGCGACTCCGATTTCCATTCAGGCGCAAACCAGTCAGGAGTCACTCCTGGCAAATTTAAAAAATCCAGATCCAATCGTTCGCCGAAAGGCAGCCAAAGAGTTGGGCGAAAAGCGGTTTCGTGAAGTCAGTGGTGCGCTGGCTCAGGCCGCGCAAACTGATACGGACCCCGAAGTTCGAGCCAATGCGCTTGAATCGCTTGGACGGCTCAAAGACGAAGCCGTGATTCCCGCCATCATTGATACCTTAAAGGATCTTTCGCCACAGGTGCGTCGGGCTGCTGTTCGGGCACTTGTCTCCTATTACATCGAAAGCGACATCGGGTTTGTTTTTGCCGAACGCAAAGGATTGAATGTGCTCAATCCCTTTCTGGATACCGATGGCCCAACGATTGTTGAACCTTATGTTCAGGTTGACCCACGGATGACCGAAGCCCTGGCTCAGATGATGCGTGATGATGCCGAAGTGAGCCTGCGCCGGGCTGGTGTCCGGGCATTGGGGGTCCTTCGGGCTGATTCACAGGCGCCAGCCTTGATCGGTGCGCTTGATTCAGACCCGAATTTGCGAATTGATATCTTTCGAGTGTTCATCAAACTGGGGCGGACTGAATATGGTGAATATGCCATCCCGTACTTTTCTAGTGACGACCGGGAAATCCGGGCCCAGGCCATTGCCACGGCGGGGCTGTTGCGAACCCACAAAGCTGTTGAGTCGCTCAATAGTGTCTATCGGTTAGGTGAAGATAAGCGCGGGTTCAAAGCCAACCTCAACGACTTTTTTAAACAGGTGCCGGAACGCCAGCGCATTACGCTTGAAGCTCTTTCTCAAATCGGTGACCCGGCCAGCAAGGACATTTTTGAAGGAAATCTGCGTCGCGACGAAGATCGGCGCCAGTGGGCTAATGAAGGTCTGGCACGAATGGGAGATACCAGTTTTGTGGAAACCATTTCGCGCAATCGTCTCAAAGAGGGCAGCGGCAGGGTCAAACTGGCCCAGGCGTTTGCCCTCTACAAACTTGGACGACCTGAGTACCTGGATGCCATCATCAAGGAACTTGAAGCCATCACCCTTGGCGATCAGGCAACCGGGTATTTGTATGAAGTCCTCAGTCCTGCAGATTTGCACGGGCCGGTGCGGGTCGCCACGACTGGCGCCACCGTAAAAATTCTCAAAGTGCTCGGTGTCATTGGCACCAGCGAAAGTATCCCGGTTGTGGAGCCGTTATTGCGCGACACCAATGCCCGGGTTGTGAATGCCGCCAACCTGGCCATCCAGCGCATCAAGCTCCGCGAGCAATATCAGCAGGGCCAGTTGCCGGTAAAACCACCGCTTCCACAACCTCAATCTCCATCCCGTCCACGACGTACCAACCCGAAAGATGGTGGCCAGTCATAAAAGAGCGAGTCGTGAGGAGCGAGTTGCTCCTCACGACTCGCTTTCGTGTGCTCCTTCGCGCCTTCACCCCTCCTTATGCGTTCTCCATCCCCAGATCTTGCTTCAACTTCTGATTCAGCTTCAAAAACAACCCCACGATCACACAATCCTTCAGCTTCGGCGTTTCTGGTGGCGGCTGGGATTTTACTCAGTCGCATCTCTGGATTTGCCCGTGAGTGGTTTTTTGCCCGGTATTTTGGCAACTCCGACGTGGCCGGGATCTTTCGAGCGGCTCAATCCATTCCTAATTTTTTGCAAAATTTGCTTGGTGAAGGCGTGCTTTCAGCGTCATTCATCCCGGTCTATTCCCGCCTGCTGGCCGAAGGAAACGAAGCCGACGCCCGTAAAGTCGCTGGGGCGGTGGCATCATTGCTGGGTGCGGTCGTGTCAGTTCTGGTGCTCATTGGAATTGGGCTGGCGCCAGTTTTGACGAAATTGATCGTGCCTGGTTTTACTGGCCCGCACTATGACCTGGCGGTCCAACTGGTGCGGATTGTGTTTCCTGGGACGGGCATTCTGGTGATGTCAGCCTGGTGTCTGGGCGTGCTCAACAGTCACCGGCAATTTTTCCTGTCATATAGTGTCCAGGTAGTGATGAATGCCACCGTGATTGTGACGCTGGTGGTGTTTCGGCACCAGCCGGGTGAGATCCTGGTGGTCTATACCACCTGGGGCGCCACCCTTGGCAGTTTCCTGATTTTTCTGGTCCAGCTCCCCAACGTACTGGGGTTGCTCAAACGGTTTGAGCCGTCTTTTGATGTGCGCTTTGCGCCGGTCTGGAAGGTGATTCAGAATTTTTTGCCAGTCGTTGCCGGACGAGGTGTGGTTCAAATCAGTGCCTATGTGGACCGGATTCTGGCCAGTTTTATTTCACCCACGGCCCTGGCGGTTCTGGCCAATGCCCAGATTGTCTATATGTTGCCGGTGAGTTTGTTTGGCATGTCATTTTCAGCCGCTGAACTCCCTGAAATGTCGAGTACACTCGGAACCAGCGATGAAATTGCCGAGCAAATCCGTCAACGGTTGATTGCAACGCTACGCCACGTGGCATTTTACGTCATTCCGTCAGCCGTCGCCTTTTGGGTTCTGGGCGATGTGGTGGTGGGCGCATTGTTTCAGAATGGGCGCTTCCAACGCGGTGATACCGTGCTGGTCTGGTGTACGCTCGCCGGGCTGACTATCGGGTTGCTGGCGGCGACGATGGGACGGCTTTATTCCTCCACATTTTATGCTCTCCACGAGACCAGGGTTCCGTTGAAATGCTCGATTGCCCGGGTGGGCATAACGGCTGTTCTTGGCTATGGGCTGGCACTCGAAGTTCCACGTCTGCTTGGATTAAAGCCGTTTTGGGGAATTGTTGGATTGACGATTTCTTCAGGCGTTGCCAGTTGGGTCGAATACCTGTTGTTGCGATGGATTCTTCGGCGCCGGATTGGGTCGTTTCGCCTGCCCTGGCGATTTGGACTCACGTTATGGGCGATTGCTGGGAGCGCGGCGGTGCTGGGGATTGCGATCAAATCAGTGTTGATGTGGCTCCCACCCTTTGTGCTTGCCGGAGTGGTTTTGGGAATTTACGGAGTGGGGTATCTGGCGGGAACGGTCTGGCTGGGGATACCTGAGGCTGACTTTCTGCGGACCAAACTGCTGGGACGGCTCAAACGGTTTTTGAGGTAGTGAAGTCGTAAGAAAAAGCGAGTCGCAAGTCGTGATCGTCACGACTTGCGACTCGCTTTGGTTCATTACTGAACCTTAATGTTCACCGTGGCCGTGCGGGTGCGCACGCCATCGTTTCCGGTAATGGTAATAACTGCTGCTCCGGTTGGGGCGGTTGCCGCAACTCGGAACGTGGCTGAGCTTGATTTTCCAGTCCCGGCGATTGGATTTGGGCTGAAGGTTACACTGCTAAACAACCCTGATTTACTGGCCGTCTGAGACAGGGTAATCGCGGCATTATGACCACCCGTACGGGTGACATTGACCGTAACGCGATAGGATGAATTCCGCCGCCAGGTGCCAGTCTTGGGGGTGGTGGTCAGGCTGAAATCACCGACTGGTACCGCCCCAACGGTCAGCGTATAGGTGGCCGTGTGGGTGAGCGCACCATCTGTCCCGGTGATCGTCAGTGAGAAGATCCCCGTTGGCGTTGACGCTGTGGTGTTAATCGTCAGCGTTGACGTGCCAGACGTGGTGATTGAGGTTGGTACGAAGTTGGCCGTGGTGTTGGCTGGTAATCCGGTAACCGACAGGTTGACCGTTCCTGTGTACCCGTTGGTCGGGGCAACCGTCACCGTCGTGGTGGCCGAACCGCCCTGGGTGATTGCACTTGATGCCGTTGGATTGGCGCTGATGGTAAAGTCAGGTGTTGGGGCAACCGTTGTGCCGTTATAGACGACCAGAGCATAATCTTGATCGGTTGTATCGCCATTGTTGCGTACGCCATCGCCCGCAATATTGGTGGCCTTAACAGTGACGCTAAAGGCACCGGAAACACCAGCCGGCAGGAAGACCGACTCCATGTTGTTTTTGGTGTCAGCCGTGCCACCCGTAATTGAGTTGCGGCCTGAGAACACATTGCCTTTATAGGTTTGTCCACCTGCTGTCACTTCCAGATCAAGGTTATTGACCCAGGCATTGCCAGTTGTGGAACCGGCAGCATCGGTCCAGACCAGGGTGACCCGAAATGGCTTGCTATTGTCCACGATGGTTCCGCTCACGGTCCGGGTTTGGCCAGTGGCGCCAAAGACTTCGGTTTGATCAACCATCGTCCGCTGAACGCCGTCAAAGCAGGTTGCGAGATGCGCACTGCCCATGCCCTGGCTGTTGGAAGGCAGAGTGTCGTTGGCGCCGACTCCGGTCATATATCGGGTGGCATTGGCCATATAGGCTTTGACCATCGCCGGGCTCGGAACCGTCCAGCTCTGATTGATGAAGTACTGCCGAATCAACGCGGCCACACCGCAGATGGCCGGCGCCGAGTGCGATGTACCTGATGACCAGGCATAGAGTGTCTGCCCCGTTGGCCAGTACTGGTTGCATACACCAGCACCGTCATAATTAGTTGAGCGTGAGGCCGCACCTTGAATGTGCGTTCCCGGTCCTCCGATATCAGGCTTGATACGTCCGTCTGAGGCTGGTCCACGGCCTGAAAATCCAATCACATCATTGACATTGTTGGCGCCGGTATTGTCTGTTCCACACCCATCTGTGCCTGTTTGCCGGTCATTTTCAAATGCGGCAACACAGATGATGTTTTTGGCAGTCCCTGGAGGCGACACCGTAAACGAACTGGAGCCACTGTTTCCGGCGGCAAACACAACCGTCATTTCCTGATTGCCGCTGGCGACGTTGTCGGCATCACGGACGAGCACATCATGTTCCTGTGAATCGGCGTTGTAATCATTGGCAAACCGATATCCCCAGCTATTGTTGCTGATACGAGCACCACCATTATAGGCCGCTCGCAGTCGCACCGTGGCTTCCTGGGTAAACTGAGCACCAGAGCCATTGCTAAAGACCTTGGTGTTTCCAACTTTTACCCACGGGCAAATACCCAGACCGTAATTGTGCCCACCAGCATCTTCAGCAGCAGTTCCAGTCAAATTGTTGTATCCAAAAATGATTGAGGCATTGACGTTACCGTGTCCGCCTCCACCATCAGCCTGTGAATCACCGGTATAATTGTTGTTGTATACCAGGCGACTGGCGCCAGCCGATTGACCATTGACCTTAAATTCGGTATTCACATCCGTGTTGCTACCCCGGTCAACCCCGTCATCTGTGACGTCAACCGTAAAGTCAAACTGCCCGGTCCCGCTAAAGCCGCGAGCTTGCAACCATGCCAGATAGCCAGGGGCGCCGACCGCATTCCCGCTGATATTTCCAGCCAGAATCTGACCTTGCCGTTCATCCATCAGCACTGGTGATGTGTAATAAGCCACGGCAAAAACCCCATCCATCCGGCTGATATCTGCAATCCGGTCGGTGGGGACGGTGAGTGTGATGTTGCGATATTCGAGAACTTTATTTTCCTGACGCAGAACCTGAGTGGAAATCTGTTTGAGGGCATTGAGTGTTTCCGTTGCCCGTGGGCCGTCCACGACCTGAATCGTGACATCGGTCAACGCGCTGGCATTGCGCTGATACCTGTCGCGCAGGGTGGGCGAGACCCGGAAGGCTGGCTCATAAAAGCCGACATACTGCACGGTTTCGCTGTGGTTCGTTTTCCATTTTTCAAGGGATTGGACCTGGCTGGCGCTGGCCTGGACAATGTAGGCATTGTTGGAGGTATAGGTCACGATGTGAACGCCGGTCTTTTCCAGTTTGGCATACCACTCATCCTGAATCGGCCCGGTAAACTGGACCAGATAGAGACCTGCCTGAGCACCGGTTTGAACACCTTTGGTCACGTCTGCCTGTCGGCTAAAGGCTGGCGGCAGTGTGGCCAGCGTGGCTTCTGGATTGGTGGTGTCCAGATGAAAGCCATTGAGGGTGATGACGTTCATATCATCCCGAATTTCAGCCCGGCCTTTGAGGCTGCTCACGGTATCAGTGCCAACCGTGACGACGCGAAAACTCCCATAGTCCAGGACCTGCTTGACGCTGCCCGTGGACATGAGTTCATCAAACAAAGCGGAATCTTCAGCCGAAATCATGACCTTATGCTGGTCGCTCAGGCTGACATACTCACTTGAAAGAAGTTGCGGTTGGACGGCTTCCAGTTGTGAAACCGCAGTTTGGGCTGCTGGGGGGGCTTGATAGACCGCGCCCGACTGCATTTTCCCGGTGCCCACGGCCACAACGGTCATGGCAAACAGCACCAGGCTGAGAAGTGTAAGAAAACGCTTCATTCGGCAAACTCTCCCTTGAATTGCTTTTCCTGTGAGGTGAAAAGGAAATCGAGAATACACAAAAACGATGATTGGTTAGCGAGGCCAGAAGCTGGCACATACCGTTTTTGTAGACGGGTTACAACTGCAATTTCTTCCGTGAGATAAAATTTGTCCTGGCGGAAGAATAAGAAATTTGAGGCACCCAGGGAACACATGTGCTCTGCGATAACAAGAAGGGTTCAGACACCTGAGGTGATGAAAGAGCGGCTGATTCCTGCAGTTGGAAGCCCTCTTCGGCTGATATCTGACAATGATGATTGAGTATGGTTGTCAGTACGGACTACCAGACCGGCAGACCGAAAATAAAAAATGGGCCTGAAGCTTACCACGGATCGAAGGCGGGTCAAGGCAGGTCTGGGCGGGTTCAACCCAAAGTAAGTGATAACTTACTTTAGGCTGAATGATTTAAAAAAATTCAAAAAAATGAAGGAGGTTGTCCGGAAAGCGCTGATTTGAGTAACGAGCCAGGGTCAATTTCGGGAAGTCGCGGTTCCAGGAAGTGCCGATAAATTGTATTTAGATCCATACATTTGTGCTGCCAGCTCAAAAATAGAAAAAATCAAAAATAGTACTTTGGGAAGAAGCCACTGCTTCTGGCATCGGCAAATCCTCTTTTCCTGATATGGGGAGGGGTTTCCTCATTTCAGGAATTGTTCACTGATCAAAGTCTATTGCGAATTTGTCTGGCCTGAAATAGCGCTGTGGCGATAAATGCTTTATTTAAACATGTTATATGGATTTCAATGGATTTCCGTAGCTGAAAATAGAGGGGGTTGCGCCGTAACCTGTGTCTGGTACCCATTTTGCACTCAGGCATATCTGGAACCATCGCACATCATATCTTCAAGTTAAAAACGGAGCCTTCTCTCAATGAGCATCTTGAGCCGAATTACGACCCTTGTAACCGTTACCCTGATCATTCTGGAAATCGGTGTCTGTCAGGCAACCTCTCGATTTTCCCCATTCCAACATTCGTCAACGAGCCGTTCACGCGATGTTGATATAATTCTAGAAAAACATATTGCCGCCATTGGTGGTCACACCGCCTGGAATTCAATTCAATCGCTTGAGCGATACAGTGAAATCGAAGTCTTTGGAAATATCCAGAAGGTCTATCGCCTCGAAGACCGCAAAAATCATCGCCGGTTTGCCCGAATCGAAGGCGCACAAGGGACACAGGAAAACGGGTTTGACGGAAAGCGATCCTGGCGGCGGGCGCCGTTTTTCAAAGGCTACCTGGAAGATTCTGATCCCCAGGCCGTGGCCGACCGTCAACCCCAGCCTGAACTGTATGAATATCGGGAAAAGAACCTGAGCTTTACCCAGCAACCAGATGAAACCCTCGATGGTGTGAAGTGCCTCGTCCTGACCACCAGCGAAAAAGACCCGCTGGGACACGACATTCCCATCAAATATTATTTTGATGCTGCTACCTATCTGCTCAAACAAATCGTCAGCGGTGATGCAATCAAAAATACCGAGCAATTTGATGATTACCGGACGGTTGATGGTCGCGTTCTGGCGTTTTCGGTCAAATCCATCAACCCTCACGTAACAATCAAAACCAAAATCACCCAGGTCAAAGTGAATGTTCCGGTTGACCCGAAGCTGTTTGAATTGGGTGAAGTTTCCTCAACTGGTCCGTCACCAGCCACCACACCGGCTGTGACACCGAAAGCCGCGCTTCCCTCAATTGCTCCAGGTGCAAAGACCTTGCCTGAAAACGTGCGGCTTGAGACGTTTGAACTGGTGTGGAAAACGATCAACGAATCGTACTGGGACGCCACGTTTGGTGGGGTGGATTGGAAAAGCATTCACGATCAGTATTTGCCGAAAGTGAAAGCAACCGAAGGCAACAAAGAGTTTCACACCCTGCTCAATCAAATGGTTGGTGAACTCAAGCGCTCGCATTTAAGCGTGGTTGAGCCAGGTCAGGTTCAGGGGCTTCAAACCCGGTCAACCCAGCCAGCGGTCGGAAATATTGGGCTTGATTTGCGCTGGATGAAAAATCAACTGGTGGTCAAAGAAGTCAAACCAGATTCGCCCGCTGCCAAACAGGGAATCCGCCCTGGATACGTGGTGTCAAAAATCGACAACAAAACTCCGGACACGTTCCTCAAAGAGTTTAAAGCTGAGCGCGGTGGGTTTGCGCTCCGTGAAGAAGTCGAGCGCGTTCGAGCGGCCAACAAATTCCTGCAAGGTGAAGCCGGCACCAAAGTGAAACTTGAAGTTTTGGATGAGCACGATCAGCCGCATACCTTTGAGGTTGAACGTCAGGCCCAGCCTGCGGGCATGGCCCTGAGCTTTGAGCATCGCAAGCTAACGCCGCAGATTGGATATATTCGGTTTAACCTGTTCTTTGGGGATTTGCTTGACCAGTTTCAGAAGGCACTCGCTGAACTCCAGACAACCTCTGGGTTGATCATTGACTTGCGTGGAAATCGTGGAGGCGCCGCCCAATTGACCAATGCGCTGGCCAGTGTGTTGAGTGCCACCGATGGCACGTTGGGAACGATGACCTTTCGCTATCAATCACAACCGGCTGCGTTTCAAGGTACGGGAAAATCTGCCTATCAGGGAAGAGTTGTGATCCTGGTGGATGAACTGACGGGAAGCGCGGCTGAAGTTTTTTCCGCCGGGATGCAGGATATGGGGCGGGCAACCGTTTTTGGCCAAACGACAGCGGGCGCGGTGCTTCCGGCGTTGAATCAGCTTTTGCCAACCGGCGGCTCGTTGATGTACGTCATTTCAAACTACACCTCACCCAAGGGACTTGTGCTTGAAGGTCGCGGAACTGTTCCACAGGTCAAGGCCGAACTAACCCGTCAGTCCTTGCTGGCCGGTCAGGATAATGTGCTCCAGATGGCCATTGATTCACTGAAAGAGTGAAAAAACCGGGGCTGAAGAAGGCGGGCTGAAGAAGGCGGGCTGAAGAAGGCGGGCTGAAGAAGGCGGGCTGAAGAAGGTGGGCTGAAGAAGGCGGGCTGAAGAAGGCGGGCTGAAGAAGGCGGGCTGAAGAAGG
>DAOQNB010000079.1:0-11592 GCA_035335845.1 Acidobacteriota bacterium
CTTTCTTCATTCTTCATTCTCAATTCTTCATTCTTCATTCTCAATTCTTCATTCTCAATTCTTCATTCTTTTCCCCTTCCCCCTCAACATCATGGATACTTTTGAAGAACGCATCATCATTCGCGCCCTGCCGGACCAGATCATGCCCTACCTGATCGAACCGGAATTGATTGAACTCTGGTCACCAACCGAAGTCAAAGTCACGCTGCTTTCCAGGCGGAAGACCGGGCCCGGAACAAAATTCCAATTTGAATTCCTTGAACATGGCCTGGATCCAATTACTTATGTGGTGGTTACTCAGACCCCGACATTGCTGGTGTGTTCGTTTGAAGGCCGAATGGTGGGGGAGGACCGGTGGGAGTTGACCAAACAGAGGGGAAATTCGACAGAACTCTATAACCGGATGGAGTTTCGGGCACCTGATACCCTGACCTGGATTGGCTGGAAAGCCGCTGGTCGGGCCATTGCTTTCCAAACAGCTCGGGAGAAAATGCCTTTGATCAAAGAAGTGATTGAAGAAGCCTGCGCAAAATCCTGATTTTGCCAGTTGCATCAATCCCTATCACAATTTAAGGCGCTTAAACACAAATTCCGGAATGTGCTGGATGATGAGCATGATGTAGCGCCAAAAAAATGGTGTGTAGACCACATCCGCCTGGCCATCCATCGCCCGGCAAATGTCACAAGCTACCCGGCTCGGCGGCGCCACAATTGGCGGGAGCTTTAACCCATACGTCATAGCGGTATCAACAAATCCAGGTTTGACTGTAATCACCCGCACGCCGCTGTGAAAGAGCCGGTTGCGCAACCCCTGCAAATACAGGCTCAACGCCCCTTTGGCTGATCCATAGATATAATTACTCTGCCGGCCACGATCTCCGGCCACCGATGACACCCCGACAATCACCCCTGATTTGCGCACTTCAAAGGCATTGGCAAAATACCCGAGAATCGAAGCTGCCCCGGTATAATTTCCCGCAATCATCAATTCCGCCTGTCGAAAATCCTGCTCAGCTTCTTTTTGATCGGTCATCGTGCCAAAGAGCAGGATGACCCCTTCCAATGTCGAGCCAGGTTCAGTCAGAATCTTCTGAGCAAAAGAGGTATGGGATTTGAGATCCAGCGCATCAAATGAAATAGCTCTTGCTTGAACCTCATACCGGATCGCGAGATCAGCGGCGGTTCGCTCCAGGTCCTCCAGATCACGCCCAGCCAGATCAAGTGCATTGCCACGGCGCGCCAGTTCCTCAGCGACAGCCCGTGCCATCGCCGATGAAGCGCCCAAAATAAGGTATCTTTTTTGAGATAACTGGGGAGTCAAAGTGTCCGTCCTTGCTGGAAAGCGGCGTCAAGCCGCCGCACTCCACATAAAATACAAAGCGGTGTCAAGTCACCGCACTCCACATAAGCCAACCCGGCGGGAAAGATCAGATGAAAAAATGCCTTCCGGGTCTACCTGATGCTTGATGCGCTTCCACTCGTCAAGTTTTGGGTACATTCTCGCCAGATGGGCGGCAGACATCCGGGCATCTTTGCCCAGGTAAAGACGGCCACCTTCCGCCACCACCAGTTCATCGAGCCGGTTCAGGGTGTCAAACATGCGCTGATTGCTGATTGGAATATCAAGCGCCAGCGTGTAGCCCGGCATAGGAAATGAAAGCAGGCCCTCCTGGGGGCCAAAGCGTTTGAGCACCGCCAGAAACGAAGCAATTTGTTGCTGGCTCAAAATTTCAAGCACCTTAAACATTCCCTGGCGGCTGGTTTCAAGTGGAAAGACACACTGATACTGCAAAAAACCTCGCCGGCCATAAATCCGATTCCATTCCAGCACAAAATCCAGCGGGTAAAAATAGGTATCGTAGTCAGTAATGACACCCATCTTATTCTGCGGATGTTTGTGGTAATAGCCGAAATTGAACAACTTGACTGAAAGCGGATTGATTGCCCAGCCGGGAAAGTCCATCGGGATGGTCAACGCCGTTTTTTTGTGCAATCGGAGCGGATCTTTGGCAAATTTTGCTGGCACCTGGTCACGTCGAGCGTGTTCGCCGTGCATCAGGACACTCCGTCCAATGGATTTGCCCGAAGCCAGACAATCAATCCAGCACACCGCATAGTGATACCGGTCGTCTTCGGATTCGCAGAGGTCCATTGTTTCTGCCAGATTCCGAGTCTTGCGAAAATCAACGCTGATGTAGGCTGATTCAATGCGCTGCATTCGGATAGTTACCGTCAGCAAGATTCCCGTCAGTCCCATTCCCCCAGCCGTAGCCCAAAACAACTCGCTGTTTTCAGTTGGCGTGCAGCGCACAATGTCACCTGAGGCCAGCATCAGTTCGATTTCGTGGGTATGGCGCGAAATCGAGCCGTCCCGGTGATGGTTTTTCCCATGCACGTCGCAGGCAAACGAGCCACCAAGACTGGGAAATTTTGTTCCTGGCGTGACAGGTAAAAACCAGCCACGCGGCACAAACACATCCAGGATGTCTTTTAATTGCACCCCGGCTTCACATTTGAGCAATCCGGTTTGATCGTCAAAGGCAAGCATCCGGTTGAGGCGCTCACTCACCACCACACGTTTTCCAGCATTGAGCGAAGCATCACCATAGCTCCGGCCATAGCCCCGTGCAATCAGGGCTTTGTCGTGCAGGTCGGCCAGGACGGCTGAGACTTCGCGAACTCGCTCTGGCCGATAGACTTCAGAAGTTACCACCGGGTAGCGTCCCCAACCGGTGATCGAAAGCGATTTGAAGGAAGACATAAAGTGAGGGCTCAGGGCTTGGGGCTGAAAAAAACCAGGGCTTAGGGCTTAGGGCTGAAGTCTCGCAAGCTCGGGGCTGAAGACGTTGGTTGAAAAATTGGTTTTATTTCATCCTTCATCTTTCATCGCTCATCCCTTCAATCGCCCTGAGCCCGAGGATTTTTCAGCCTTTTTTCTGCAGTACGTGGTCAAGGTCAGCTTTGAAGGCTTCGGCTGAACGACCACCAGTGGTGCCATAGAGAAAATTCCCGTTCGAATCCAGATAGAGCACAAACGGGAGCGACCGGGCGTGCGGCATGTGTTGCCGTCCAATGTGCATTACTTCCGGCTCCGGGTGGTCACAATCTGAAGCCACACAGACAAAGTGTTCATTGAGCAGCGCAGCAATTGGCGGCTGGGGAAGCACGGTTTCAACCAGGGCAAAGCAACTGCCACAGGCAAAGCGGCCAAACTCAATAAACACAAACTTTCCAGTTGCTTTAGCTTCTGCCAGGGCATCAGCCAGTTTGGTGTGCCAGCTCAGTGCTCCACGATCATCAAAATGTGGGTGAGGAGTTTTTTTAGGTGTGGACATTGACGGGGATTCCTCTGTTCAAAGTTCAGGGTTCAGGGTTCAGGGTTCAGGGTTATTCGAAAATATTGATTTCTCAGCCCTTAGCCCCATCCCCTTAGCCCCAGGTTTTTCAGCCTCGAAATGATTTCGCAATCACAGTCGTGATGGGGTCAAAGGTGCTTTTTTGGTTTTTGGGATAGGTGATCCGAAAAGTTTTGAAGATACCATGTTTGAGCAGCGTTTTTTGGTAAAAAATGGTCTCCCCGTCAAACCCGGAGACCACAAACCAGTCAGTTTTCAACAGTTTATAGGTCACCGTACGGTGCAGATGCTCTTCGGTCTGGCGTTGCTCGTCAAGAAAAACGTCCGTGAGCGTCTGGTCAAGCGCATTGTGGCTGCCATAGACGATCAATTCGGCCTTCCCATCTTTTGAAAGAAACCGCTGACCATCGCCATTGGTGGCTTCGCCTTGTGGAAAGAGGATTTTTGCTGGATATGAAATCGAGTAGTCAAAGCGGGCGTTTTGATAGACTTTATATTGAGATTGCCCCGCCGAAATGACTCCAGCCATCCCAAGTATCAACGTTACCAGAGTTCCGATGATCAGGTGTTTCATATACAGATGTTTTTTGGTTTGTACCAACTCAGAAACTCACCACAGAGGACAATTGAGGGACAATGCTATTTTTGAATTTCCTCTGTGATCCTCTGTGTCCTCTGTGGTGAAAAATGAGGCTCCTAATCAAGCACAGCGACTTCAACCAGATTGTCATAAAACGTCGCGCCTTCGCCCATGTCAGTCACCGCCTGAGAGGTCGTGTAATTGACGTTGCGGGCATCGGGGCTGAACTTGGCCCACCAGACACCCGGTGCCATCGCCACACCCGGTCGGGTGCGCTCTGAAACCTTGACCCGGACGCGAAACTCGCCTCGATCATTAAAGACCTTGACCATCATTCCTGTCTCAATCTGACGAAGTCTGGCATCCCACGGGTGCAGTTCCACCACCGGCTCTTTTTCAACCCGCTTGAGCGACTCCTGGTTCACAAACGTGGAATTCAAAAAATTATGGGCTGGCGGCGAAATCAGCGCCAGCGGAAAACGTTCGGCCAAAACCGGGTTGCTCAACCGGTCTTCACGTGGCGGCGTGTAGGACGGCAACGGATCATGTCCCTGGCGTTCAAGGCTTTCGGAATAAAATTCGCATTTTCCGGAAGGTGTCTGGAAACCGCCTTCGGCAAACGGCAAAAATGGCTGGGGAATGTTTAACCGCACAAAACCTTCGCGGCGCAATCGTTCCAGGGTAATACCTTCCAAAAATGGATGGTCGGACGTGATGACCTGTGCTGCCAGTTGTTCATCGGACTCCTGGAGACAGTCATCAGTGTATTCCATCCGGGTGGCCAGCTCGCGAAACACATCTGAATTGCAGCGAGCTTCGGCATAGGCCGGAATGGCTGGCTCGTTGATCATCAAATACAGGTGACCATAGGCTTTGTGAATGTCAAAGTGCTCAAGCTGTGTGGTGGCGGGTAGCACAATATCAGCAAAGTCAGTGGTGTCAGTGAAAAATTGCTCGTGAACCACGGTGAACAAATCCTCACGCCGCAAGCCTTCAAATACCTGTCCCTGGTCTGGTGCCACGGCTGCCGGGTTCGAGTTGTAGACATAAACTGATTTCACCGGCGGATCAAACCCGGCTGGCTGACCAAATTCATTCTGGTTGGTCAGGGCTTCGCCCAAACGGCTCATATTGATCAGGCGTGTTCCTGGTGGAATCAGGTCAGGCCGTTCAAGTGCCGGGTAATTGAGCGGAAACGTCCCCGAAGTACTGAGCAAAATCCCGCCGCCGACATCGCGCCAGGCACCAACCAGTGCCGGGAGACAGGTAATTGTCCGCATCGCCATCCCACCACCGTAGTGACGCTGGAGGCCATAATTTACCCGGATGGCTGCTGGTCGCGTGGTGGCATACTCACGCGCTAATCCGACAATTGTTTCTTCGGATAAACCGGTGATTTCAGCTACTTTTGAAGGTGGATACTCTTGAACGCGGGCTTTGAGTTGTTCAAACCCGAGCGTGTATTTTTCAACATAGTCGCGATCTTCCAGCCCCTCGTTGATGATGACATTCATCATGCCCAGCGCGAGAGCCGCGTCAGTTCCTGGCATAATTGCCAGATGTTCGGTTGAGGCGGCTGCCGTGCGGGTTTTGTAAGGGTCAATTGTGACAACCCGCGCTCCATTTTTTGAAGCCTTCAGAATCTGCGGCCAGAGGTGGACATTCGACGTCAGGGTGTTGCTGCCCCAAATCAGAATCAATTTGGCCTGTGAAAAACTCTCCGGGTCAGTTCCCATGGTGATGCCGTTGGTCGCTCGATACCCGACGGACCCGGCTGTGGCACAAATCGTTCGATCCAGCAGCGATGCTCCCATCCGATGAAAGAACCGGCGATCCATCCCCTGGCTCTGAACCAGCCCCATCGTTCCGGCGTAGCTGTAGGGCAAAATTGATTGCGGCCCATATTCGGCAATCAGGTTTTTCCAGCGACTGGTAATTTCGGTCAGCGCCTGATCCCAGGAAATTCGCTCAAATTTGCCTTCACCTTTCTTTCCTACGCGGCGCATGGGGTAGGCCACCCGTTCCGGGTGATAGACGCGCTCCAGGTACTTTGAGACCTTGGCGCATAAAAATCCATTGGTGAAACTATGGTTTGGGTTGGCTTCGACTTTTGTGGCCCGCTCACCGTCAACGGTCACCTGAATGGCGCAAGTGTCAGGACAATCGTGGGGGCAGGCCGCGTGAATCACACGCAATCCATTGGTTTGAGTAGACATATGATCTTTCTTTCGTCAGTCGTCGTCAGTCGTCAGTCGTCAGTAGTTGATAAGGTTCGAGCAATCGCCTGTTTCCAGGCCGAATAAGCGGTCTCGCGAGCGTCAGCCGCCAGTGAAGGTTCAAACAAGCGATCCTTCTCCCAGAGTGAATGCAATTCCCCAAGGTCAGACCAGTATGCAACGGCCAGTCCCGCCAGATAAGCGGCACCAGCCGCCGTGGTTTCAGTTGATTTTGGACGAATGACCGGAACATTGAGCATATCAGCCTGGAACTGCATCAGGAAATCATTGGACGCGGCTCCACCATCAACCCGAAGTTGGGCAAAAGAAATTCCCGCATCGGCTGACATGGCTTCCAGTACATCACGGGTCTGGTAGGCAATGGACTCTAGCCCGGCCCGGACCAGATGGGCACGGGTGGTGCCGCGGGTCAGTCCAGTGATTGTCCCGCGTGCCTGTTGATCCCAGTATGGCGCGCCTAGCCCAACAAAAGCTGGCACGAAATACACGCCACCAGTATCAGCCACAGTTTGGGCCACGGCATCTGATTCAGCCGCGTTTCCAATGATTTGCAGGCCATCCCGAAGCCATTGCATCACGGCACCGGCAATAAACACGCTTCCTTCCAGGGCGTAGTTTAATTCCCCAGATTCACCTAATTTCCAGGCAACGGTTGTCAGCAGCGAATGGTTTGAGGTCACGGCCTGGGTCCCGGTGTTCATTAACATAAAACAACCAGTGCCATAGGTGTTTTTGGCCAGTCCGGGGCTGGTGCAAATCTGACCAAACAAAGCTGCTTGCTGATCGCCAGCAACGCCAGAGATCGGAATTCCCCCACCAAAGAGCTGTGGGTCACTTTCCCCAATCACCAGGCTTGAAGGCACAACCGCTGGTAAAAGCGAGCGCGGAATATTGAAAAGCTTAAGCAACTCGTCGTCCCACTGTGCCGTGTGAATATTAAAGAGCATCGTCCGACTGGCATTGGAAACGTCCGTGGCATGAACCCGGCCTCCGGTCAAATTCCAGATCAACCAGGTATCCACCGTACCAAAGGCCAGGTCTCCAGCCTCAGCTCGTTGGCGCGCCTGCGGAACCTGATCAAGTAGCCATTCGAGTTTACTCGCCGAAAAATAGGCATCCACGATCAAACCGGTTTTTTCCTGAATCAGGGCTTTGTGGTGGCTTTGCCTGAGAGAGTCGCATCGGTCTGCCGTACGGCGGCACTGCCAGACAATTGCATTGTGGATTGGCTGACCCGTTTTTCGATCCCAGACAATCGTGGTTTCCCGCTGATTGGTCACCCCAATCGCGGCAATATCGGCTGGGGTGAGATGATGTTGCCGAAGCAAATCTCTGGCGGCGCCAAGCTGGGATGACCAGATGTCATCTGGGCGGTGTTCAACCCATCCTGGCTTTGGGTAAATCTGCTCAAACGGTCTTTGTGATATTCCAACCGGCTGCCCGTGTTGATGAAACAGAATCGCACGGGAACTGGTGGTACCTTGATCAAGCGCCAGAATGTATTTTTGAGAACTCATAGGGAGATACCATTCAGGGTTCAGGGTTCAGGGTTCAGGGTTCAGGGTTTGGCATTCAGGGTTTGGGGTTTGGTATTTAGGGTTTAGGGTTTGAGAAACGACATAAAGGACATCACTTCGAAAACCCGGAACCCCAAATCTTGACAAGATGACAAGGTGACAAGGTGATTTCTTTCATCCCTCATCCCTCATCCCTCATCCCTTCCGGAACCCGGAACCCGCCTATTCTTGGCATCCTTTGATCAGAAATCAACCCAAAAGAAAGATCACCCTTTCTGTACCAGAGCAGAAAAAAAGCCCGTTGGAGAAAACCAACGGGCTTCAAATTTTTTTGGAGACAACACGTTATTTTTGTTTTGATGTTCTCGGTTTTTTCCTCTCCAGCAGTCCCATTGTTGAGCCAGGGCAACAGAAACTTGAGCAATCAACTCAAGGAGCCGTTCCCCTGAACTCTCACAATTAGAAGTTCAACTTCAACGCAAACTGGATCACGCGTGGGTCAAACGTTGAGGTGATGCGACCAAAGTTGGTGCTGTTGATGTTCTGGTTGCCAATAAAGAACTGCGCCCGGTTGAGCACGTTGAAGAATTCAGCCCGGAATTCGATATTGGTTGATTCAGTGATTGTCGTGCGCTTGATCACGCTGAAATCCCAGAAGAACTGTTGTGGACCATTAAAGGCCAACCGTTCCAATGAACCCACTGAACCAGCATTTGGATTGAAGAACACCTGACCAGAAAATGGAGACGCACCATCAGCCGCCACCGCCCGACCATCACGGCCAATCACGGATGGGTTGATGAAGAAGATTCCACGTTCATTCTGGAAGACGCCCAGCAGGTCTTTGAGCTGATCGTTGGTCAGCGAAGTATCTGCCGTGTTGGTGGTGGTTGAACGACCGCCACGGTTGAGTGTACCACGGCCTGACAGGAACGAAAGGTTGTTCCCACTCTGCCAGGTGATGATTGAACTCAACTGGAAGCCTTCAACAAATTTCCGCGCAATGCGGTTTCCTGGGTTGAATTTCTTCCCTGGGCCAAATGGCAGCTCATAGAGGAAGTTGGTTTTGAAGGTATGTGGAATGTCGAAATCGGCCCGTGACCGTTCCAACTGTGGCTGTGCATTATCAAGCAATGGGCTAAACCGGGTCTGGTTGTCATTGCCACCATTGGGGGATGAACCAACATCGGTCAGAGATTTGCCCCAGGCATAGTTGGCCTGGACTTGCAGTCCCTGTGAGAAGCGGCGACGGAATTCGATTTGCAGTGAGTGATAGTTTGAGAACCCGCTGTTGAGCAGCACGTCCGCAACAAAGATGTTCGGGTTTGGCGTGAACTGAACGGCACCGTTCAATCCGTTAACAAAGTACACCTGAGCCAGCGTACCGGCTTCGCCACGCTGAATCAGCGGTTGAATCGTACCGGTGTTGGTGAGCAAGCCACCAGCCGTCAGTTTCGGGAACACCAGCAATTGCTGGCTACCCGCGATATTTGGGTTAAACCGGGGATCAAACCGACCGTTCTGAGCCAGGGCCAGGAAACCATTGCTGCGGGCGCGCAGCACATCCTGGGCAAATCCATTAGAAACGACATCGAGCTGGTTAAAGTCAACGCCTCGCACCAGGTTATTGGCACGATTGCCCACATAGCGAATCGCCAGGCTCATATTTGAGCTGAGTTCGCGTTCCAGGCTGACGTTCCACTGGTGGTAGTAAGGCGTTACCAGTTCTGGATCCACCAAAAAGGCGGCTGAAGTTGGATCAAGATTGAAGTTGTCGAGATAGCTACGTGGTACTTTGAATTCTGGGGTGGCCAGTGATGAACCAATCAGACCCAGGGCATCACGGGACACAAGTCCGGAAATGGCGGTATTGCTGACACCAGCCTGCAACCCATCATTTCCGCTGGCAGCGTTGTCAGCCGCGCGGATAATTTCGTCGTTGACATAGGTCAGTGAGTATCCACCACGGAGAACCGTCTGGCGGCCCAACCCTGGAATATCCCACGCCACGCTCACGCTTGGCGCAAAGTTGTTGCGGTCTGGGCTGTTGTAGAAGCCATCCACGAAATCATAGGTGCCATTTGGATCAAGCACCGTTTCCCTGCCACCTCGTCCATTGGTCACTGGCAACAACGCCAGGTTGTTTTCTTCGCGAAGCGGCGTGTAGTAGTCATACCGCAGACCGGCATTGACGGTCAGACGGGGATGAATACGCCACGAGTCAGTGATGTAGCTTGAATACGCCCGGGTTTGGAAGTTACGGACTTCGCCGGCACCTGGCACAAAACCTGAGTTCTGTGAGGTCACATTGAAGGTCCGGGCCGAGTTGGCCAGCACACCGGCCACATCAGCCAGCAAGCCGTTGGCAATTGACAACTGGAAGGCATCAATACCACCTGGGAAATCACGTGATGTCAACGCGTCAATGTCAGAATTGGCGCTAAAGCCGAGCCCAAAGACTGGGGTCACACCGCCAAAGTTGAAGGAGCGAACCCGCGTCCGGTCAAACTGACCACCAAAGCGGATGAAGTGGTCGCCCTTGGTGAAGGCAGCGTTGTCAATAAAGCTGAGAATCGTGGTGGTCCGGCCCTGTGGCTGGAACTGAACAATCGGATCCGTAAACAGGTTTGACACGGTGAAGAAATCAAATGGATCTTCGCTCGTGTTGAAATTCACTGAACTGCGGTTGCCGCCGATGCGAACTTCGTTGTTCAGATTGTTGTTGACCTGCCAGTTCCACGCGCCAACCGCAAAATTCACGTTGGAATCGGTGCTGGCTTTTGGAATCTGGTTAATGCTGTCAATGTCAGTCCGGGCATCTTTTTCATTGGTGTAGTTATAGACACCTTCCAGACGATGGCTGGCGTTGATGCTATAGTCAATGCGCCCGCCGCCCACGTTGCGATTCCGGAAATCTGACTGATTCAGACGGAACCCAGCCGTGTTAAATCCATCTCCACCTTCAATGGTATTGGCACCAGGCAGGCGGGAGATGATGTTCTGCATAAATGGATCGGCTGACAAATCGCGCAGCCCGAGCACGTTGATCGTGCGGGTCTGGCCCTGGTTGTCACGGTAGGTAAACACACCCTGGCGGGCATTTGGCAGCAATGTGGTGATCAGGCTGGGGTTGCCGGCCCGTTCACGGAAACCTTCATAAAAACCAAAGAAGAACAGCTTGTCTTTGCCGTTGACGACCTTTGGAATCACCACTGGTCCACTGAGCGTGAACCCAAACTGATTCCGGATCAATTTTGGCCGTTCAACTTTGCTCGCATTGTTGAAGAAGGTGTTGGCACCGACGGCATCGTTGCGGTGGAATTCAAACGCTGAACCGTGGAGTTCATTCGTTCCAGAGGGGCTCACACCACGCACCGAAGATGAACCGGCGATTGAAGCATCCGGGTTCTGGGTGATGACGGTGAATTCCTGCGTCTGGGCCACGCTCGTCCGGTTGGGTGTGAAGTCCAACCCGTTGGCGCGGATGAAGTTGTCCTGAATGTTGATCCCATCCTGGGTCAAGGTTGAGGTTGACGTACGGAAGCCATTGATGACGGTCGTGGTGTTCCCGGACTGGTTCACACCAGCCTGCAACTGGATCAGCGCCAGCGGGTTGCGACCATCCAGCGGTAGTTCCTGTACTTGCTTTTGGTTCACCGTTGAGGCCAGTTCGGCATTGGTGGTCTGCACCAAGGCTTCACCCGCCGTGACGGTGATGATGTTTTCAGCGACGCCGGGCTGGAGCACCAATACGGCGCCATATTCCTGACCAACGTCAATTTTCAGACCTTCCGTCTGCGTTTTTTGGAACCCTTCGGCTTCGGCGACAACCGTGTAGTTTCCAACGAGCAACTGCGGGAAAATCGCCACGCCCTTTTCATTGGTCGTGACGGTGATCGATT
>DAOQNB010000080.1:0-6608 GCA_035335845.1 Acidobacteriota bacterium
GTCATTCGCGGCTATAACGAAGCCTTACTGGGTGAATTTTTTGGTGAATTAAACCCGATGCAGCACAAATCGCTTTCGGTCACCCAGCGGATGATTGACCGCATGGTCAATAGTTTCAACGACATCCTGGAGATGCTCAAGATCAACGAAGGCCAGTTTACACTCAAGCGCGAGCCCGCCAATCTCAAGGACCTGGTTCAGGCGGTTTTGGAGGAACTCCAACCTTTTGTTGAAAAACGAAAGCAAACCCTGACGATTGTCGGACCGGATGTGATGGCCACGGTTGATCGGGAGAAGTTTGGTCTGGTGTTGCTCAATGTGGTGCAAAACGCCATTAAATTCACCCAGGACACCGGCACGATTCAAATTTCATTGGGGCGCGAAGGCGAATCAGCTCACATTCGGGTGATTGATTCCGGGATCGGAATTGACGCCAGTGAGTTAGAACGCATCTTCGACAAGTTTTACACCACGCCGGATCCTTCGACGCATAGTTCCGGGCGGTATGAGTTTTCAGCGCGTGGCACAGGGCTCGGGCTGGCAATTGCCAAAAGTTATGTTGATGCTCATGGCGGTCAGATTTGGGCTGAATCCAAAGGAAAAGGCGAAGGCAGCACCCTGCATGTGATGATCCCGCTGATGCCGGTTGGGAGTAACTCCAGTAGCTCTGTTCACCCTCAGACCATCGGATCTGTGCCGCCAGCGTGAACAGGTATGGCTTTTATAGCATTTCAGATAAATATTTCCTGGGAGCGCCGGCATCTTGCCGGCATCAATCGGTTGCGGTTCAAGCAGTTGCCGGCAGGATGCCGGCGTTCCCAGGGGGGAATCTTTTTCTGAAAAACTATAGAAAAAGAATTTGGAGTGCTCTGACTTGTCAGAGCTTTGTTTTCCAGCGACCTGTCGCTGAATGACTGTGTTCCGCCGGCGACAAGTCGCTACCAATGAAAGCGCCGACAAGTCAGCGCATTCCAAAAATGTATGAAGAATTGAGAATAAAGAAAATTCTTGGCTCCTGGTTCTTCTTCGAAAGTATTGATTTCCAACCACTAATACCAATTTGGAATGAAATCATCGCATTACGCAAAGGCTAAATTCTTGAAAAAACTGTATTTCCCCACAACCCTGAACCCGATACCCTGAACCCTAAATGGTATAATCACTAACCACCAGCCACTGACCACCAGGCATTTTCTTCATTCTGAATTCTTCATTCTTCATTCTTCATTCAAAAAACTGCTTTTGCTGGCTTCTGCGTAGCCCCCTCTTCGTCCTATAATCACACGCTTCAAATTCTCTCTCCCCTGAAAGACCTTTCACTCATGCAGATGTCACTCAAAGCGGCAGCCTGGTTGGCCGGCTTATGGTTCTTCCTTGTCTTCACCAGTGGTGTGGTGTGCGGGCAAACCTATCGGTTTCGGGTCTACACGACCAATACCGGCCTCCCAAATAACGCGGTTTATGCAATTTACCAGGACAGCCACGGCTATATGTGGTTTGGTACGGATCAGGGAGTGTCGCGCTACGATGGGCAAAACTACATCAATCTGAGTGTGCCGCAGGGAATGACGGATGCCCCGGTTCGGGCGCTGGCCGAAGATCAATCGGGAAATCTCTGGGTGGGGACACGTGGCGGAATCAGCCGCTTTGATGGAAATACGTTTACCAATTTCACCCCCAAAGATGGGCTTTCAAATGCTGAAATCCGATCCTTGCTCTGTGCCCGCGATGGCACGATGTGGATTGGCACCGCCAGCGGTTTAAATCGCTATGAAGGCGGACAGTTTACACAGTACGGGCCCAAACAGGGGCTCCCAGATAAACCGATTTGGGCCATGATTGAAGACCACAATGGTATGTTGTGGCTTGCTTTACGCGGTGGAGGGCTGGCGCGATTTGATGGAGAGACCTTTGTCACCTACGGCTTGAAAGATGGGTTGCCGAATGAAAATGTCTTTGATCTGGCTGAAGACTCATTTGGCAGTTTGTGGCTGGCGACTGGGGCCGGGATGGTGCAGTTTCAGGCATCGCGCTTTCGGCTCTATGGTGCGGCAGAAGCGCTCCCCAGCACCGATGTGAGCAATGTGCTGGTTGATCGTAACAACCAGGTCTGGTGTGGGACGTTTGGTGGCGGGGTTGCCCGGCTTGAAAATGGCCGGTTTGTGACATTGAACCGCTCAAATGGGCTACCGGATGACTACATTACCTCAATGGCTGAGGATTATGAAGGAAATCTCTGGTGTGGGACACGCTGGAGCGGGGTGTGTCACCTGGGCAGCGAAATGTTTGCCAACTATACCGCCACGTCATCCGGAATCGGCGGGGGCGTTATCACAGGTGTCGCTCAGACTCCGGATGGAGCCTTATGGTTTGCTTCAATCAATAGCGGGCTATCGCGACTGGATAAAACCGGTCAGTTTCAACGCTTTGGCGTCAAAGACGGATTGCTCGAAGAATCAATCTGGGCCATTTTTGTGGACCATCTGGGGCGGCTCTGGATTGGTTCCTCACAGGGCCTGGCCTGTTATGCCGATGGAAAATTCCAGACCTACCGGTTTGAACAGTTTATTCCAGCGGGAACACGGATTTCCTGCATTGTTGAAGATACACAGGGATGGATCTGGCTCGGAAGTGATTCGGCTTCAAGCCCTGGACTGCTGGCATTTGATGGCCAGCAATTCCGGCAATATGGACTGGAACAGGGGTTGCCCCATGCTCAAATCAACGCTCTGGTTCGAGATCGAGAGGGCACAATCTGGGTGTGCAGCGACAATGGTTTGAGCCGATTTGATGGCCAATCCTTTCACGAGATCAAAGGGTTGCCAAACAAATATGTCCAGTGTTTCCACGAAGATAGTCAGGGACAGCTCTGGATTGGCACTTCAAATGGATTGTGTCTCATTGACCGGACACAGGTCTTGCGGGTGTATCGCCCGGAAGATGGGCTGGTATCCAACAGTGTTTATTGCTTAACCAGCGTTAAAAAAACCCTCTGGATTGGAACTCGCCAGGGCATATCGGCATTTGACGGCCAGCAGTTTCGTAACTTCACGGTCAAGGACGGTCTGATCAGCAACGACATTTCCCGCACCGGGTCTCTGGTGGTTGATGATGGCAGTATCTGGTTTGGCACCAACGAAGGTGCCGTTCATTGCCGGCCTGATCGTGAACAACGGTTGCCAGTCCCGCCCCGGCTCCACATCAATTCCATTCATGTTCAGGGGCAGATGGTGGGCAATGCGATTAACGTGACGTTTTACCGAACACAATTGCCGCCGCCATTGCGCTATGATCAAAACAGTATCACGTTTGAATATGTCGGATTATCCTTTACCAATGAGGCGGCTGTTCGGTATGTTGTCAAGCTTGAAGGGTTTGACCCGGAATGGCTCCCACCGTCAACCCAACGGTTTGCGCGCTATACCAATTTGCCTCCGCGTCGGTATCGCTTTCTGGTCAAGGCCCAATCATCCACTGGAATCTGGAGCGATCAACAGGTGGTTGAGATTGTGATTGAACCACCATTCTGGCAAACCTGGTGGTTCCGGTTTTTGGTTGTGGCAGGTGTTGTTGGAATTGGTTCCAGCGTATATGCTTGGCGGATCCAAACCCTCGAACATCGTCACCAGCAAAAACTTGCTTCGCTTCGTCAGCTCCTGGAAAGTATTCGGATCATCAATTCGCAACTGGCACTCTCAACCGTGCTCCAAAACATTGCTGAAGAAAGCGCCCGTCTGGTTGGTGGTCAACCTGGGGGCATCGGCCTGGTCGAACAGCAACAGGTTGTGTTCAGGCAATTATGGAGCGATCACGGCTGGCAGGATACACACCTGGTTTTTCAATTTGGTCAAGGGGTCGCAGGTCAGGTGGTCGCATCTGGAACGCCGCTCGTGGTGGCACATCCTGAAGGTTCACCCGACACGGCCTATCCTGAAACCGTGGCGGATCTTTACAAATCAGGGGTGCTGGCTGTTCCGATCCGGACGCGGACCGGGCTGGTGGTGGGTGTTTTGGAAGTCCGCAACCGACCGGGGCACAAACTGTTTTCCGAAACTGACTGTCAGTTGATCGAATCCCTGGCCAATCAAGCCGCTGTAGCCATCGAAAACGCCGGTCTCTATGGGGAAGTCGCTGTCAAAAACACGGAACTCGAAGAGAAAAACCAGATGATTGGCCAGTCGCTGGCCGAGCTTGAACGACTCTATCAACAGGAACAGGAGGTCACCCGGACCCTGCAGGAACTCAACCAGATGAAGACCAACTTCATTGTGGTCACCTCGCACGAAATGCGAACGCCGTTGACGGTACTCAAGGGATACAATGAAGCGTTGCTGGGTGAATTCTTTGGCGAATTGAGCCCGATGCAGCAAAAATCACTCAATGTCAGCCAGCGCATGATTGACCGCATGGTCAATAGTTTTAATGACATTCTGGAAATGCTCAAAATCAACGAAGGCGTGGCGACACTCCACCGTGAACCCACAGATTTGACCCGGCTGACAAATGGGGTGCTTGAGGAACTGTCACCATTCATTGAAAAGCGCAAACAGCGAGTTGACCTTGAAACATCTGGCCAGTTGATGGTTGCGGTTGATCAGGAAAAACTGGCACTGGTTTTAATGAATCTGGTTCAAAATGCCATCAAGTTTACACCTGACGGTGGTGTCATTCACATTGCACTGAAAGAGCAGGAAAACCAGATTCTTCTTCAGGTTACCGACTCTGGAATTGGAATTGACGCTGGGGAACTTGAGCGAATTTTTGATAAGTTTTACACCACACCGGACCCTTCAACCCACAGCTCAGGCCGGTTTGAATTTTCTGCACGGGGCACCGGACTCGGGCTGGCAATTGCCAAAAGCTATGTCGAAGCCCACGGTGGCCGCATCTGGGCTGAGTCTCCAGGAAAAGGCCAGGGAAGCACCTTTCGGGTTGAGCTTCCGGTTCAGGTGACAGAGTGAGGACTAGGGCTCAGGGCTTGGGGCTGAAGAAATTGGGCTGAAGAAATCGGGCTCAGGACCTGGGGCTGAAGAATGAGTTTGATTTCATCCCTCATCCTTCATCCCTCATCCCTTCCGAAACCCCGGAACCCAAAGACTTCGCGCTCGCCAGTTATTTTCGAAAGAGGAAATCAAAAAACATGACTATTCTTATTATTGGCGCTGGATTTAGTGGCACCTTGACTGCCATCCATTTACTCCGGCGCGGATTTAGCCGCCCAACTCGCATCATACTGGTGAGTCGAGTCGAGCCAATGGCTCGTGGCGTGGCCTATGGGACCCGCAACGACCAGCATTTGCTCAATGTGGTGGCTGGCCGGATGAGTGCTTTGACAGACGATGAAGACAGTTTTCTGCGCTTTGCCCAGAGCCATAACCCATCCATTGACGGGGCCTCATTTGTATCGCGGCGGATATATGGCGACTATCTGGGGCATTTGCTTGATCGGGCTGAAGCCGAAGCCGCACCTGGAATGCGGCTGGAGCGTGTTTTAAGTGAGGTTGAATCAATCGAAGTTTCTGAAAGCAATCAAATTGCAACAGTTCTTCTGTCAAATGGGGAACAGATCACCGCTGACCGGGTTGTTTTAGCCACTGGCAACTTCGCACCGTCAAATCCACCAATTCAAAACCCAGAATTTTACGCCAGTCCCCGCTATGTGCGGGATCCATGGGCGCCGGGTGCCCTCGATACAGTTGACCCAGACGCTGGTGTGTTGTTGATTGGAACCGGGTTGACCATGCTGGATGTTGTCCTGGATCTGCATCGTCGCGCCAAACTGGGCCGTGCCAAACTGGTTGCGCTCTCACGGCGCGGTTTGTTGCCGCAACCACACCGTTCGCCGGGTGTCCCTCCGTCGCACGATCATCTTCCTCCGGGGTTACTGACTGGACCCAATACGGTCCGCAATTATTTCCATGCGGTTCGATCTCATATCAAAGAACTTGCCGAACAGAATATTGACTGGCGTGAAGTCATCAATTCAATGCGCCCGATTACTCCGAAGCTCTGGCAAATGCTGCCCGTTAAAGAACGTTCCCGCTTTCTCCGTCACGTGCGGCATTACTGGGATGTGTGCCGTCACCGAATGGCCACTGAACCTGCCGATATCCTCCACCGATTGATGGAAGATGGCGAGCTTTCAGTTGTCGCTGGACGGCTGGTGTCATTGACTGAGCAGGCTGATTCAGTCGAGGTAACACTTCGGTTGCGTCAGCAGCACGACCTCCAACGCCTGAAGGTCAGTTCGGTAGTGAACTGTACCGGACCTGAAACAAATATTGCCCGGCTGGCAGATCCATTGATGCAGTCTCTGTGTGTGCAAGGGTTGATTCAGCCAGATGCCCTCGGACTCGGACTTGAACTCTCAGACAAAGGGGCTGCCATCAACCAAAATGGCCAGGCGTCACAGGTTTTGTACTACGTTGGGCCATTGCTCAAAGCCCGGTATTGGGAAAGCATCGCCGTTCCTGAGTTGCGAATTCACACTGCCACCCTGGCCGAGACCATTCGGAACTCATTTGAAGCCGCACCCGCCGGGGTCACGGCGTTGAGCGAATAGCAGTCAGCGGCACAAATCAAAGGGACAACAAGGACAGAAAGGACGC
>DAOQNB010000080.1:6708-11565 GCA_035335845.1 Acidobacteriota bacterium
AATATGTGGTTACACACCAGTTTTTTCCTTCAATCTGAGAAACAGCACTCAGCCACATCTGGTGACTGGCGGCGAAGGTGTGGTGTGATTTGCCTGCGTCTGGTGTTCAGTCTGGTTGTCTTGTTTGGGGTGGAGTTTCCAGCATCGAGCCAGATTTATCGGTTTAAGTCCTACACGTCGAGTTCCGGTCTGCCAAGCAATGTGATCTACAGCATGTTTCAGGACAGTCGGGGCTTTTTGTGGATTGGAACTGATAGCGGGGTCTGCTGCTATGATGGTGCCGGGTTTCAAATCTACAGCAAAGCCCAGGGGCTGCCCGACACCAACGTTCGGGCCATGTGTGAAGACAAGCAGGGGCAGTTGTGGGTGACGACTGAGGGCGGAGTCAGTCGCTTTACCGGCAATGGGTTTGAAACATTTACCACCGCCCAGGGTCTTTCCAACAATCGCACCTATTCGGCAACTGTTGGGCGCGATGGCACATTATGGTTTGGGACGGCCAATGGCCTGAATCGCTTTGATGGAAAACGGTTTACGACCTATGGTACTCAACAGGGCCTGCCTGCCGAACGAATTTGGGCGCTTCTGGAAGATTCCAAGGGCACGCTCTGGATCGGTCAGCGTGGCGGTGGGTTGATTCGGTTTCAGGATGGCGTCTTTACCACCTTCAATCAATCCAATGGCTTGCCTGATGATCGTGTCTTTGGTCTGGCGGAAGATCCGGCTGGCGGATTATGGATCACCACCAGCGGTGGCCTGTGTTTTTTTAATGGCAGCACGTTTCGAATCTACACTCAGGCTGATGGTTTAGGCAGTAACTCGACTGATAAAGTCTTCATTGACCGGTATCATCGCGTGTGGTGCTCGACGTTTGGCGGCGGGTTGTGTCGCTTTGAAAACGGTCAGTTTGTGGTTTTCAATCGGGCGCATGGATTGCTCGATAATTATTTGACGGCGTTGCTTCAAGATCGAGAAGGCAATATCTGGTGTGGCACTCGCTCAAGCGGCGTGTGTCGGTTGAGTAGCGAGTTGTTTGCTTCCTACACTTCAGCCACCGGAATTACCAATGGCACACTGACGGGTGTGGCACAGACTCCAGATGGCACACTCTGGTTTTCCTCGCTTGGCGGCGGGCTTTCGAGTCTCAGCAAAGCTGGTGAGATTCGTCTCTATGGGTTGAAGGAAGGATTGCCGGACCTGGATTTATGGACGGTCCTGGCCGATAGTCAGGGCCGAATCTGGATGGGCGGGGCGCGTGGCATTGCCTGTCTTCAAAATGGACGCATCGCCAGCTATTCACGCGAACAAATCGGGGCCCGAGATCGCATCACGGCGATTATCGAAGATCGCCAGGGCCGCTTATGGTTTGGCTCACACCCAAGTACCAGCAACGGGGTGGTGATGTTTGATGGCACGAAATTTCAGCTTTTCACCACTGAACAGGGATTACCTCAAAACCCGGTTTCCAGTTTTACGCTCGATGCTGATGGCACGCTCCTGGCCTGTTCCGAAGGGGGCTTGAGCCAGTTTGACGGGGTGCGCTTTGTCCCGCATCCGGTCCAGGCACTGCTCGAAGACCGTCGGATTCGATGTGTCTATGTGGATGAGCAGAAAATTTTGTGGATTGGTTCACTCAACGGGCTATTTCGCTATGACGGAACACGAGTCCAGCACTTTACCCGCCAGGATGGTTTGGCCAGCGATACAGTTCGCGCCATCATCAGTCTGCGGGGTGAAATCTGGATTGGAACTTCGGGTGGAATCTCGGTTTATGATGGCAAAACCTTTCGGAATTACACCACCCGAGAGGGCCTCCTCAATGATGAGATTTTCACCAGTGCCTGTCTGCGTGAACCAGATGGCACGCTCTGGTTTGGGACCAATGATGGTGCGCTCCGCTATCGAGCCATGCCGGAAATTGCTGTACCAGCCGTGCCAAAGGTTATGATTCGACGGGTGCTGGTTCGCGATGAACCCCAGGCTGACCTGGCACAGTTGCAATTGCCATATAACCAAAACACGGTTCAGTTCGATTTTGTCGGCGTGTCGCTGGTTGATGAAGACGCCGTTGTCTACCGGCATCAGCTTGAAGGGTTTGAACGAGGTGACTGGTCAGAAGCCACTCGCGAACGCTCAATTCGATTTACCAATTTGCCCCCTGGTCAGTATGTGTTTCGCGTCCAGGCCGGACTGCACAAAAAACAATGGGGCGATACCGTGGCACTTGAACTGACCGTGCAGCGTCCATTTTGGCAAACCTGGTGGTTTGGGCTGGTGATCCTGGCCAGTGGTTCTGGAATTGCCTTTTCCCTCTATCGGCGTCAGATTCGCCAGCTTGAGCGCCGCGAAACCCGCAAGGTGGCGTTGCTGCGTCACATTCAGGAACAGCGGCTGGCCAGTTTACGCGAATTGCTCGAAAGCATTCGGACGATCAATTCACAACTTGATGTGAATATTGTGCTGCAGCATCTGGCCGAAGAGGGGGCCCGCCTTGTCAACGGAGAGCCTGGTGGCATCGGGCTGGTTGAAAATGGTCAGGTCGTATTTCGGCGGTTGTGGCTTGGTGGTCGGTGGGAAGAGTATCAGTTGCGATTTCAGCTTGGGGAAGCCGTGGCCGGGAAGGTGGCTGAAACTGGGAAGGCGGTTATTGTCAATGATCCAACCGCTTCGCCTGAAATTGTCTTTCCAGAGCTAATCCAGATGTATTATGTCAACGGCTGGATTGACGTGCCGATTGTATCCCGCACCGGAAAAATTGTCGGTGTCCTGGATGTGCGTCGCGGAAAAGATCAGCCACTGTTTGGTGAGTCAGACCGGCAACTGATTGAATCACTTGCCAATCAGGCTGCAATTGCGATTGAAAATGCCGGGCTCTATAGCGAACTCGAAGAAAAGAACCTGCAACTGGAAGAGAAAAATCTGACGATTGCCGAGTCATTTGGTGAGTTGGAACGGCTCTATAAGAAAGAGCAGGAAATCACCCAAACGCTGCACGAACTCAACCGCATGAAGACCAACTTCATGATTGTTACTTCGCACGAAATGCGGACACCGCTGACGGTGCTCAAGGGCTATATCGAAGCTCTGGTCGAAGAATATTTAGGTCCGCTGACCTTCACCCAGCGTCGGTCACTCGATACCTGCCAGCGCATGGTTGAACGCATGGTCGTGACCTTTGACGATATTCTGGAAATGCTCAAGATCAACGAAGGCCGGATTGCGCTCCGGCCAAACCAGTTTGATCTGACTGAAATCGTCCAAAAAATTGTGGGTGATTTGCAGACTTTTGTGGAGCGACGCAAGCAGCAGGTTTTCTTTGATGCTCCTGACTCAGTCGTACTTTCCGCCGATCAGGGAAAAATCCAGATGGTGCTCATCAACGTCATCCAGAATGCAATCAAATTTACCCACGATGGTGGAACGATTCACATTACCCTTACCCAGGAAAATGATTGGGCGAAAATCTCAATTGCTGATTCTGGAATCGGCATCAGTGCTGAAGAGGTCGGGCGCATTTTTGAAAAGTTCTATACCAGCCAGGATCCATCAACCCACACGTCAGGAAAGTTTGAGTTTTCAGCTCGCGGCACCGGGCTTGGGCTGGCGATTGCCAAGAGTTATGTTGATGCCCACGGTGGACGTATCTGGGCTGAATCAGAAGGCACGGGGAAGGGGACAACCGTGTTTATTCATCTGCCCTTTGCCAGTAAGTCGTCCCACGTCGAGTTACCCAAAACCGGCAAGTTCAATGTTATCCAGAAGGACGATTCGTAGTTGGAATGATCTCATCGTGTCAGCAAAAGGCTAAAGTATTGATAGAATTGTATTTCCCTCAACCCTTAGCCCCCAGCCCTTAGCCCTGAACGGCATTACTTCAATTTTTCGCGCAATTTGGTTGCGTAGCGGCGGCTGACTTCGGCGGGTTCGGACATGCCCTGCAAATAGACCCGAAATGAATAGTTGAACCACTCTTCGACATTGGTGATGTATTCAAAATTGACGATGCTGGAGCGGTGAATGCGCTGGAAATACTTTTCCGGCAGGCGGTCTTCCCACTCTTTGAGTGACATATTGGTTTGAGCGTCAACTTCCTGCATCGTCCAGATTCGGGAATAATCCCGGTCGGCAAAAATACACTTGATGGTGTCAATCCGAACAAATTTCGACTGGTTGTTGACCCTCAGTAATAGTCGGTCGTCATATTCGAGTTTGCGGTCTTTTTCCGGTTTCGGAGGCAGCGGCTGTGATAAGCGTTCGATGGCCTGCCGAAGTCGTTTCATATCAACAGGTTTGAGTACATAGTCAAGTGCGCTCACATCAAACGCCCGAGCGGCATACCGATCAAATGCCGTTACAAAAATCACCCGAAAATTGCCGCTGACTTCATCAAGGATCTGAAACCCTGACTCGTTGTGCAGTTCGACATCCAGAAAAACAGCATCAGGTTTCACACAGTGAATAAGTTCTACTGCTTCGGCAACCGTTCCTGCTTCGCCGACCACCTGGACAGACTCAATGCCTGAAAGCATCAGGCTCAGCAGGCGGCGGGCCGGCAGTTCATCATCAACAACCACAACTCTTTGCACATTCATAACTAATTGGATTCAAAGGAAATGATTTTTCCGGTGATGATAAGGAAAGGGCTGAAGACTCGCAAGCTCGGGGCTGAAGGGTGAAGAAAATAGACCTGGGATTGAGTGGGGAATTCTTTCGAGTTCTGAACCCTGACAAAGTGACAAGGTGACAAGGTGACATTCTTCGAAAACCAGGAAGCGCCGAACCCGGAACCCGGAAGCGCGGAACCCGGAACCCGGAACCCGGAACCCGAGTTTTCTTCATTCTTCATTCTCAATTCTT
>DAOQNB010000081.1:0-11551 GCA_035335845.1 Acidobacteriota bacterium
TGCTTTGAAGAAGATTCCTGGCGACAGTTGTTTTTTGCCCGGCTCAAATGAATGATGAATGAAGAATGAAGAATGAAGAAACCATTGAGTGGTTGGTGATGAGTGATGCGAATTAAGCATTGAAATTAAGATTTCAGAATCAACAACTTACAGACAGCAAATTGAACGTCTGAAATTTGAGATTTTGATAAGCCTTGTTTTCAACGAACAATTGTTTCAATCCTTAACTGGCATTCGTGCTTAGTGCTGAGAAATCAATACTTTCGAAGAAAAACCAAGTACCAGGAACCAGATACCAACTTCATTCTTCATTCTTCATTCTTCATTCTCAATTCTTGATTCATCCAGCAAATTTATAGCCCAGTCCATGCACGGTCAGGATAAAGCGTGGGTGACGGGGGTTGGGTTCGAGTTTTTGCCGGAGCCAGGCGATGTGGACGTCAACCGTTCGGGTTGAGGGCATCGCATTATAGCCCCAGACTTCATCTAAAAGTTCATCGCGCGAGATGGTTCGCCCTCGATGCTCGATCAAGTATTGCAATAACTTGAATTCACGTGCCGACAATTCAACCGGAAGCCGGTTTCGCAGAACTTCAGCACGTTTGAAATCCACCTGAACCGCATCAAACTGGAAAGTTTCGGTTCCCCCTGATGCAGATGTACCGGGTTGAACTCTCCGGAGTAAAGCCTCGACCCTGGCCAGTAACTCCATCATTTCAAATGGTTTGGTAAGATAGTCATCAGCACCCAGCTTGAGTCCAACAACTTTATCCACCACCTGTCCCCGAGCCGTGAGCATCAAAATCGGGGTTCGATTTCCCTGCTGGCGTAAATCTCGACACACGTCAAATCCATTTTTGCGTGGGAGCATGATGTCCAGAATGATGGCATCAAAGGGTTTCGTTTGTGCCAGATGGAGGCCGGCTTCTCCATCGCGGGCTGTCTCAAGGGTATATCCTTCACTTTCCAGGCGGTCAGTTAATGTCAGGACCAGCCCCGGCTCATCTTCGATGAGCAAAATGTGTTGGCTCATAAACATCCTCAATCGAATCCGGTTTCTCAGGTATCACCACGGAAGTGACTGGCAAATGCAGCGTAAAGGTACTGCCAAGACCTGGTTGACTTTGAACGCTGATATGGCCGCCGTGGGCTTCGACAATATGTTTGACCAGGCTGAGTCCGAGACCACTCCCATGGATTTGGGCTTCAACTGCTTCTGAACTTCGAAAGAACTGGTCGAAGATATGCGGGACATCACCGGGTTTGATACCCACCCCTTTGTCAGTCACCGCCAGCCAGATTTCGGAACGGGATTCCGTCTTGTAGAGACGGGCAGTAATTCGGATCCACCGCTGGTCACCGCTGTATTTCATCGCATTGCTAAGCAGGTTCTGAAGCGCTCTGCGGAGTGCCGCCATCTCACCATAAAGAAAAGGCAACTCTGACTCAAGCTCTACTTCGACTGAGAAATTGCCTTCGTCCAGGAGCGGGGCATAGGGAATCAACGCACTTTCAACCAGGGTTCGGACCTCAACCGGTGCCAGGTGATAGGTTCGTCGCCCGGAATGAACACCAGCCAGTTCCAAAACCTGTTCAACCATTTCGGTCAAACGGCGACCCTCGCGCCGGATCAAGGTGCCGTATTGGGCCACCCGTTGCGGGTTCCACACCACGCCATCAGCCAGATTTTCAGCCGCAGAACATATGACGGCCAGCGGAGTGCGAAGTTCGTGTGAGACTGCCGCGACAAACTCCATTTGCTGACGAGCCAGTTGTTGAGATCGTCGGGCAGCAATAAGTACAATAGCGACGCTGATGCCAAGCAACACCAAAATGCCAAAACTGATGGCCAGGTTGCGGCGGCGGGTCTGGGTAATCATTTGCTCAAGCGATCCGGATTGATGGCGCATCACCAGCCGCCAATAGCCGGTTTCATCACTGATTGGTGGCATTGCCCTGACAAAGACTTCACCCGAGACCTGATTCATCACATTGACTGAAATCTGGGTCTTTGGCGTGGCGGTGTCCTTCTTCTTGACGCTGTTGATCAATAACTGGCTTTCCCGCAACAAATGTCCGAACTTCTGAACCTGGACACTCAAAATATTGGCGCTGGCATCACCCTGCTCAAGGCCAGGCAATTTTGCTGATGAGGTCTGGTAGACAATCGTCTGGGGGTTCTTGCGGCTAAACACTACGACTTCATAGCCATTCTGCTCGCTGTTATGCAAATCGTTTCGGATCAATGACGGAATCAGTTCGCGCTGGATGGTACGCTGATTGAGTTTGACAATGGTGTATCCCGTCAATGATGAAACGGTAAAACCCTGGACGTCAGGTGTGAATTGCAAATTGGAAAGGGGAATCACCAGTGCCGGAATCGTTTCAACAATCGAGGGGACGTTATATGAAAAGACGTGCCCGGACTTTGATTTGGTTTGTCTCAATTGCTGGCGCAACGTCCGGCGTAACTCGCTTAAATCCTCTGGCCAGTGATCTTTGACGAAGGTCTGAGTGGATGAATCAAAGCGGACCAGATTGAGTCGCCCACGTGAATTGGCATTGACCACATAGACCTGATCAACCAGATCTGGATAAGGTGAGGTCACGCTCCACTGATGATACCGTTCGGCATAAGCGTTCCAGGCTTGCCGGTTCAGTGGAACGGCTTCCATCTGAAATGCCAGAAAAATACGGGTGATTTCCCGATCAAAATCCTCAGCCAGATGGGCGATATCACTCTGCAAGCTGGCCTGCAGGCGAGTTCGTTCGCTTTCAGTAACCTGGCCAATCCAGCGATATTGAAGGGTTGCCAGAATCCCCAGCAGGGCCATGAGCAATCCCAGGACAATCAGAATTGGCGACGGTTTGTATTTCATAATGCAACCGCTTTACGTCAGGAGTCAGTAACGGACTTTGTTTGTGTGAAGCAATCACTTCACTCTCTGCAACGACGCGCGACCATCGTGGCATTGAGCCTGTATATATTACCTCAAGACCAACCCGGTCTTTCATTCCAGGGCCTGATACTATCACAGGCATAAAACCTGGAAACCTGTGAGGGAGAAGATTTTACATCCTTAACAAAATCTTTTCCGCCTCTTAACAACTCGCATGAGAAAACCGGCTATAGTCCGTTTTGCACCAGGAAGGTTCACCACAAACTGACAAGTGCGATTGAGACTCGACGTTGCAAGCTCTCTCCCGAGTCTTGTTGTTGTGTCTTTCAAGCCCAGTTCTCACCAAACTGGGCTTTTTTTCTCTTTCAATCAATCAAATTTTCGAAAAGCGAGGCCGATACTCCGCATGAGAGCCCATATTCCTGTCTATAAAATTAGTCTCTCTGAACAGAGGTGGATTGGGCTATGGGGGTGCACGCTGGCAGTCTTGATGGCCGGGATGTGGCGCTATTTTACAGATGCCTCTTTTTGGCTTGATGAAGCGTTTGTCGCCTCATCCCTCCGATTACCATCGGTTGAAACCCTTTTTTCACGACTTGAATATGGTCAGCAATTCCCACGCCTTTATTTAGCGTGTATCGCAGCACTGCGTGAAGTCGGCGGATTTCAAACCCACATTTTGCGGTTATTACCATTTCTCTGTTTTCTGGCAGCCACCCTGTTGTGGGCGCGATTACTGGCGTTGCGTTCGGCCAGATCGAATTTCTTGAATGTTTTGAGCGGGTTTCTGCTGCTTGGGGCCACCTTCTGGCTTGAGCAATCGGCCCAACTCAAACAGTACACGTTTGATGTTTTGCTCGGACTGTTGCCGTTTTGGATGGATGATGAATTTTGGGGAGCCGGGTTGCGAAACGGAAAGAAAAAGCTTTGGCTGGTTGGGTTTGGACTCTTGTGTGCCAGCTCATACACGTACCCGTTATGTCTGGCAGCACGAGTGGGCGGGTGGTATCTGGTGAGTGCCCGCAGATCAACCTGGAAGCTTGACCCTACGGCTCTGGCAGGACTGGTGCTTTCAAGTTTGGGTGGATGGTGGTGGATCTGGAGTACGGATTATTCTTTCGCTCGCCACGACCTCCAGGCGGTCACGGCGTATTGGAGCCAGTCAATTCTGCAGGTTCAACTGGCCGAAGGCGCCATCCCAACCATCAAACTCCTGAGTCGGTTTTTCTGGGGCTGGTATAGTACCAAACCCGTGATTCTGGCAGGGTTGATCCCATTACAGATTTGCGGTGTCTACTGGGTGGTGCGTCAGTGGATTGTACCCAAAACTGACCCGGATCCAGGGTGGGGAACCCGATCCTGTGGCAGTTTGATGGTTTTGCTCGGACTCGTTGCCGCGAGTTTGTGGTTTCAGTACCCACTGAGTCCTGGGCGACTGACCTTGTTTACACTGATTCATATTCAAATTTTCGCACTTGAAGGTGTGACGTGCGTTCAACACCTTGTTGCAAAAGCGCATATTCGTGATGGATTCCTGCACGTGTTTTTGTTCTTGATGGCAGTGGCGACGACGCTGGCATTTGCCAGGTTTGTCATCCGTGAACCACCTGAGAACCTGCGGCCAATGCTGGCAACTATTCGCCAGACACCGATTGATACAGTCTGGGTTCATCCCTGCTCTGTCGCTCAGGTTCAAACGCTGCCTGAAGGGTTACCGGTACGAAATGTGCTCTTTGGAAGTGAAGAAATTCCTCGCCACCAACGAATTTTGATTCTCTGGACACACACTGGTGGTGGATGCGACAGACAACTTGATGCCCTGCGAATGCAATCTGTGTTTTGGAAGGATCTTCACACCGGACGCAATCGTGGTCTGGCGATTGCGGAATTTTAAGATGAGGTCATCGTCAGGAGTCAGTTGATACGATCAGGGGTTTTTGGTTGTGTGTTCTTAAAAGACATCTGTACTCTGTCCAAATAGAACACAATACATTTGAACCTTCTCTTTCCCCCAACACTCAACGACTGACGATGGACCACCCGTTTCCTGACAAGGTGAGAGAATGATGCAGTGGACTTTTCGAAAATCTCCAATCCAGTTTGGGCAGTCAACGGTGGTCAGGTGGCTGCTCTGGAGTGGTTTGTGTTGTGTGCTGGTGGTGAGTGTGGCGCTGATGCCCGGATTGCCCTGGGCAACCCACTGTCAGTATGTCTTAAAGAAAGGGATGACTCGGACCCGCCTTCAACTTGCCAGATGGAGCGGCTTAAATCCTCAACTATCAGGGCTCTATGGAAAAGTAAACCAACCAGGAGTAGTCATTGAGGTCCTTGATTCTCCTTCTGGATGGGCCAGTTTAACCAATCAGGCAGGGGAATTTCAGTTACCTGAAGAATGGTGTTACCCAGGGGCGACGATTGATTTACTGGTAACGGCCCCAAATCGCCCACCGCAGGTGTGTTCCGTCGCCGTACCTGACAACCGGACTGGATCTGGATTTCACCTGGGACCGATTTCCCTGCAAACAGCCAGCACGATCAGTGAATCTGACATTTTAGGTCGCAATTCTATCAGCCAGCTCAAATATGATGTGGAGAATGCCGGGTATTACCGGCGGTTGTTTGAGAAATTGACCGAAGGAAAAGCGTCATCCGCCGAAAAAATTGATGCCCTCAATATTTTTGTGGCTGCGAAATTAAATTTTGATGAGTCTACGGCAGAATTTTCTTCGCCCCGGCAGATGCTTGAACGAGGTTCAAAGTTTTGTGGGCCGCTGGCCATTGCCATGGCAACCCTGGCCCAGGCGGGTGGCTATCCAGCGCGGGTGCTCCACCTGCGGAACGCCGGCGCCAACTCAAATTTTCATGCGGTGGTTGAAGTGTATTATGACCAGGCGTGGCACCTGTACGATGCCACCTATGGAATCAAGTTTTTGAATGATGCAGGTACAGTTGCCAGCTATGAACAACTCCGCCATCAGTCTCATTTGATCACTCCGGAAATTGTCAAAGCGCTCATTCCCAAAGCCCGCCGGAGTGCGTTTGCCTGGACCCCCGATCCCTCCAATTCACTGTATGTATTTCTGGTGGAACCTCGTGAATTTGAAGGAATTGAAACCTGGATGCCAGATATTTATGCTTCTGGAATGCATCATCTTTTCTACTTTGACCAGCAGGTATGATCGCCAGGACAAAAATGGATCGGGATCAGGTCAATTCCCCATTGGTGCCAGAGAGTTTTCAGGTTGAGTTGGGGGTTGATGCAATCGAACGCGTGAAATGCGGCGGCCTTCGATTTCTTCGACGACAAAGGTGGCGCCCTGAAAGAGAACGGTATCCTGTTTATCAAGCAGTTTCCCCGCTTCAGTCATCAGAAAGCCGGCCAGTGTTGTATAGTCATCAGATTCCGGTAAATGCAGATCAAGTTTGCGGTTGGCTTCCCGGATCGAGATCCCCCCATCAATCAACACCGTGCCGTCAGGTTGAGGCCAGAAGACGGCTTCTTCGCCTTCTACATCGTGCTCATCCTGGATATCACCAACGATTTCTTCAAGTAAATCTTCGAGTGTGATAATTCCAGCCACGCTCCCGTGTTCATCAACCACAATGGCGAGCTGGGTTTTGGAGATCCGCATCTGGCGCATAGCTTCGCTCAGATGGGCCGTGTCGGGAATGAACACCGGTTTGCGCATCACCGAAGCCAGTTCGAGAACTTTTCCGGTGAGTAAAATCGGGAGCAAGTCCTTGCTATGGACCACACCAATGATGTTATCTGGTCGCTTTTCATAGACCGGAAGGCGTGAATACCCGGATTCTTCCAGAGATTTGAGCACCTGATCCCGCGTAGCGCCAATTTCGATGTTGGCAATGGATTGGCGGGGGACCATGATTTCACGCACGACAGAACTGGTGAAATGAAAGATATTGTGGATGAGTTCGCGTTCGTCGGCATTCAGGTGACCGCTTTGATGGCTGAGCGAAACCAGTTGGCGGATTTCTTCTTCGGTATAGACTGATTGATGTCCACCGGCACCGTGCATGCCAAATAATTTCAGGACAATCACGCCACAGGCATTGAGCAGCCAGATAAACGGTCGAAAAACACGATAGAAAAGCTGGAGCGGGGCTGAGACAACCAGGGCAACCCGTTCTGTGCGTTCCAGGGCAATTGACTTGGGGGCAAGTTCGCCAAGCACAATATGCAGGAAGGTAATAATGATAAAGGACAGGGCAGCCGCAAAAGCATGAGCCGAGAGCCGGGCGGTCATAGCTGAGGTCAACGCCATTTGAAACAGTGGTTCAAACATGTGGGCCAGGGTGCTTTCGCCGAGCCAGCCAAGCCCAAGACTGGCCAGTGTGATCCCAAGCTGAGTTGACGAGATCACCGCATCCAGGTTATTGAGCACCTCAAGGGTGGTGCGGGCGTGGCGGTTGCCGCCGTCAGCCAGTGTTTCAATCCGTGACCGGCGCACAGCGACCAGTGAAAATTCAGCCGCAACAAAGAAAGCATTGGCAAGCACGAGCCCGCCAATGCTCAGAAATTTCAGACCAGTTATAAAAAGAGAATCACTCATTGACAAAAGGGGCAATACATACCGGATTGTGTGATGCCCTAGACTGCAGCGGTTGCCACCCGAGCCGCCGCTTCTTCTTCATGCTTGAGGCAGGCCTTCTTGAGTGCCGTTTCGACGACTTCAGAGACTTTGTCCTCGGCTTTATTGGAAACCATTGCCAGTTCGGTTACGACGAGAAACCGGGCCCGCTCCAGCATGCGCTTTTCGCGGAAAGACAAGGGCTTTGATTGGCTCAGATATGTGAGATGCTTGAGGATTTCGGCGACACTAAAGATGTCACCGGTTCGCATTTTTTCTGAGAATTCCTTAAACCGATCCTTCCAGTCAGACGGTGGAGTGGTGAAATTGGCTGACAGCAATTTCAGTAACTTTTCACCTTCATTGGTTTTGATCAACCCCCGAATTCCGATTTCATCTGCTTTGTCCACAGCCACATTCACGACCACGTTATTTTCGTGCAGCCGCACTTGATAAAACTCAAGCTGGGAGCCATCAAAGACCCGCTGGTTAATGGCTTCAACCACACCGATTCCATGGTTGGGGTAAATCACTTTGTCTCCGACTTTGAATCCCACACTTACCTACCTTTCTTGATACATCTCGACGTGTCGAAGGCGTCGAGATTCCTCAAATACCGAAAAGAATAGCACTCTGGTCAAAAGCCAGGTGTTCAAGAAATAGTTGTGCGTCTTCAAGCACTGACGGCGTCCAAAATACCGGTCTGGAAACTGTTCCCGGTTGAGGAACACTTGCCGCTGATAGGCTATCTGGAGTTACTCCTGACCGTTCCATTGATTGCGTCCATGACCCGTAAGCCTTCGTTAAAAACAGGTTAGTTGCGAAATATACATCCTGAGAGAAAAACCCATTGCTGGATTTACTCCAGGCATGCCTCTTAGGGCGAGAGCATGAAAAAGAGAAAGCCCTACGGAAAAATGCGAAGACCTTGATGTTGGCTGGGTAGATCATGAAACTCGGACTGGCACGACGAAAGGATGCTGGCTTGAAGATGTTTGGCTTTCATGAGTACAGTAAAACTGCACGTAAAAAGTTACAAAAAGCCAGTAGGCAGTTTACCTTTTCTGAGTGGCATTGGTCAACGGTAAGAAAAGTGAAGCCGCATCAGGCTTTTTCACAGGGTGGACCACGGTCGAAAACCGGTGTGGGCTTCAGGGGTGAGAATTTTCGTATTGACAGAGCTTCACCCAGTGGGTAAAAGTGGAGGGCTGCTTCTCTACCTTTCCGCTCCGGTACCCAAACCAGACAGAAGCAACTGGCCGCAGCCAGGTGGTCATCGTTCAGACCCGTGCTTGCGTGCCATTGATATATCGTACATCTTTAACTAAAAGTGAGGAGTGACCTCTGTGGGTTCACCATTAATTGTTCTCACCGCTTCAGCGAGCGAGGCGAGCGAATTCAAGCACAGCATTTGGCAACAAATGTTGTCAGCGACGATCCCTCAAAAGTTCAGCAAAACCTTCATTAACCCTGACTCTCTGATCAATGAATCGTGGCCTGATGGGCGTGCAAAATATGTCCCCAATGGCCTCCGGGTGGTGGAAACTTTGCTCTTACGCAACTATTCAGAAGATGATGTGGTCACCTGCTATGTTGAACACCTCGAGAAATTTGTCGGGCCAGAGACCAGGGTGCTTGCCATCCACGCCCATAATCCGCTGGGTATTTCCTATGCCACAGATGTGTACTCAAAGCTGGGCGGACCAAATCTGATGCCGCTCAACGCGGCTGAATTCCTCAAAATCGTTACCCATCCAGTTATTCAAAAATACAAACCGAAAATTGTGATTGGTGGCCCTGGCGCCTGGCAGATTGAGACGGCGAACCGGTTAGATGAATTTCAGGTCGATTATTTAATTACTGGCGAAGTCGAACGAGTTTTCGGCGACATTTTCCAACGCATTATTGCTGGTGATCCGACGCTGCCACGCATTATCAATGTTCCAAAGAACATGCAGCCGACAGTGGATGAAATTCCGGTGGTTCGTCACCGCTCAACCTTTGGCGTGGTGGAAATTACTCGGGGCTGCGGTCGTGGGTGTCAGTTTTGCGGGCCGGCCACCAAGGTCGGACGGTCGTTCCCGATGGATCACATCATGGCCAGCGTCAATGCCAACGTCAGCGAAGGCGCCACCGAAATTATGCTGACCTCAGAGGATATGTTCCTCTATGAGCAGTTGCCAAACTTTGTGACCAATGTCCCGGCACTGGAAAATCTGTTCCGCAGCGTCAAAGCTGTCCCCGGAGTTGAAACGCTGCAATTGACCCACATCACGATGGCGCCAGTGGTGAAAGACCCAACTGTGATTGAGCGCCTGTCTCCACTGTGTGTCCCGTACTCGCATCTCAAACACCACGAATCAACCGACCCAAACAAGTGCATCGTGGACCCAATCATCGGGCTTGAAACCGGCTCGCCTCGATTGTTTGATAAATACATGAAAGGAAAAGCCTATCCGTATAAAGCCCACCAGTGGCGCGACGTTATTTTGAAAGGGATGGAAATTCTTAACCGTAACAACTGGTTTCCGTTCTGTACGTTTATCATCGGGCTGCCAGGTGAAACGGCTGAAGACACCAAGGCATCACTCGATTTGCTCTATGATCTGCGGGACGCAAAGGGAATGTTTGTTCCAACCTGGTTTGTGCCGCTTGAAGACTCTCGCATGAAGGGGAAAGAAAGCGCCAAATTAATCGAGATGAGTGATTTACAGTGGGAATTCTTCTTTACCTGCTGGAAATACAACATTGAGTTCTATCGCGGGGGAACGTTTGAACGCTACAAGTATTCGATGGGCGTTCCACTCTATTACAAAATGCTGGGCAAGAAACTGTTTGGGGAAGGAATCAAATATCCACTCTACCGGTTTGCCGGTTTCCCAGAACGAATGTTGCGCAAGCATCTCCATCTCGACTTTTCAAACAAGAAGCGAGACCCCAAAGGATTGAAACCCTTTGAAGCTGAGATCGTCCCCGCCTATGAAAGTGCGCGTAATCTGGGATTGATGGATGCGTCGCAGGCACAACCCGCTCCGGTTCCCCTGAAGAAAGCCAACTCAGGATTGCCGGTTCTTTCTGAAAACCTCTTTCAGGCTTCAAACGCCGGAGATTGAATCTCAACCACTGGCGGCTTGATCTGAGTTGACAAGGGCGCACGTGAGGTGCGCCTTTGTTGTTTCGCTCGAAAAACTCGCATGAACTTCATTGGAAAAGTTGGACTTGCAATTGTGCTGGGGCTGGTGCTGGTGGCGATCCTGTCTCCACTCTTCATTCCAGAGGATCGCGCTATCAGTCAAAATCTGGAGCAGAGCTTTGCGCCTCCATCGGTGGAGCATCCGATGGGACTCGATGAAAATGGGCGCGATGTCCTGGCTCGGGTGGTCTATGGGACCCGCATCTCGCTGAAAGTTGGCATCATTGTGGTCGCGATTTCATCGGTGGTGGGCACAATCATTGGCATGATTGCTGGTTATTATGGCGGATGGGTTGACCAGCTTATCTCTGGATTTGTTTTCAATATCTTTCTGGCATTTCCAGGCATACTGCTGGCCATTGCAATGGTGGCGTTTCTCGGCGCCAGTCTCAATAACCTGATCCTTGCCTTATGCGTGATTGGATGGGTAGGGTATGCCCGGCTTATTCGCGGACAGGTACTCAAGGTCCGCGAATATGACTTTGTCACCGCCGCCAGGGCGCTGGGCGCCAGTGATGCCCGTATTATTTTTAAACACATTTTGCCTAATTCGATCCAACCGCTGATTGTTCAGGCGAGCCTTGGAATGGCTGGGGCGATTTTGTCAGAAGCCAGCTTGAGCTTTTTGGGATTGGGGGTGCCACCACCAACCCCAAGCTGGGGTGCGATGCTCAATGATGCCCGGCTGCATTTTGCTTCTGGAATCCACCTGACACTTTTTCCAGGGATTATGGTCACGCTTTCGGTACTCGGATTTAACTTTATTGGTGACGGCTTGCGAGAATGGCTTGATCCCAAGCAAAAGGAACGAGGTTGAAGAATGAAGAATTGAGAATGAAGAATGAAGAATGAAGAATGAAGAATGAAGA
>DAOQNB010000082.1:0-11409 GCA_035335845.1 Acidobacteriota bacterium
ATTCTTCATTCTTCATTCTTCATTCTTCATTCTTCATTCTTCATTCTTCATTCAGCTCTGCGTTCAGTGCCTGAAAACCCCTGGCGGCGGAGGCGTTCGCGGAGTTCGCGAACGGCATGGCCAATTACCCGATTCAGTTGATCAACTTCTTCTTCGGTTGGTTCACGTTTGAGCTGGACCTGCACGTCCATATCTTCACCCAGCGAAATCTCATCCAGCAAATCAGGTGGCAGATTGGGTTCCACCAGCGCTTTTAAAGTAACGGCAATTGCGTCAGACATATCGCCACATCCACAGCTTTGATTGGTTTGAATCGCATCCAGATGGCTTCGAGCATAGAGGGTGTCAGGGTGCGCAACCGGCAAAATTCCAAGGGCCTGTTCCAACAGTTCCTGGGCCTCAGCCAGTTTATGGTCGTGTTGGAGGAAAATGCCCAGGGCAATCAGGGCGCGTCCGGTCTGGAGCTGATCGAGTCCCCCTTGCGCAATGGCAACTGATTTTCGGAGCACCGGTTCAGCATCGGCACGGCGCTCCAGATCTGCCAGAAACAATCCATAGTTGCGTAAGACTCCCGCATACAATCCAGGATCATTCAATGAGCGTGCCAGTTCACCAGCCCGTTGATAGGCATAATCGGCTTTTTCTGGTTCATTCATTTCACTGAGAGCCAGCCCCAACGCCATTTCAACATCAATTTCCTGTCGAAAATCACCTGCCTTCTGGCTGACTTCCAGCAATGCCTTGAGCGCTCCAAGCCGAACTGAATGTTCGCCAGCCGTTCGAGCGACGGTTGATAATTGCGCTAATATCTGTTGTTTAAACTCAAGTGGCGTCTCAGACAGCGAATCAACCCAGCGCAGGGCGTCTTGGAGAACCATCAATACCAATCCAGGATCGGCCACATCCTGACGGCGGAAGACCTGCTGCAGCACATCCTCAATCAACTCAAGTGGAACGTCGCGAATGAGTTCAAATCCTGAGTCAAATCCGTTGCTGGCCAGGATAAATGCTTGCAGAGCAATCGCCTGAGCCACTCGTGGGTTGCCCTCAACCCAAAGAATTTGCACGGCTTGCAGGATGAGTTCCTGGGCTTCATCCTGATTTCCAGTCAACCAGATGACTTCAGCCAGAGGAATCAGGGCAAAGGCATATCCAGCGTGTTGACGACCGTAAAAGGCTTCACGATCAGTCAAGTTGGTTCTCAAAACCGCCTCGGCTTCTTCAAATTGTTCAACGTGAATCAATAACTCACCCAGATTCAACACATAGGTCAGATGGTCACGTTGCCCGGATTCATTCAGATAAGGAACTTTGGTGGCTTCACGCATGGTGTCAACCGCCCGTTCAAAACTTTCAATAGCCACAAAAAAACTCCCCAGGTCAAACAGGGCCGCAGCATATTCGGGACTCTCAGGTCCATACTGGGTGAAGATCGCTTCGGTCGCATTGACAATCAGTGCCTCTGCCTGGGCGCCATTGCCTGACCGAAGTTGCTCGATGGCCGCAGCCAGCGCACTGTGAGGTGGAAGATTTGACATTCGATTCTCCTGGTAAAGAAATGATTCAAGGCAATTTGAGGCCGAAACCTACTCAGCGGAAAAAAAGATGTGCTACACTGGCCGGGCTCGCGGCGTCACTTGCGGGCATTCTGAAACGAATCATCTCTTTATTTCAATCCTGAAGTCTATTTCCCATAATCCCACTGCAAGCCAGTGTCAGCCGCACCGGCCTGACAGCGTTAGCCGAGAGCCTTCACGCTCATGAGATACTGCCCAATCTGTAAGCGATGTTATGAAGATACTGAACTGCGTTGTGCTCAGGATGGACTCTTTTTAGTCGAAGCATTTCCGGGTCCACGCGCAGTTGATGGCAAATACCGAATTGACATGCTCCTGGGTCAAGGTGGGATGGGATCCGTCTTTAAAGCAACCCATCTTGAACTTGATCGAGTTATCGCCCTCAAAATCGTGCTGCCTGATTTTGTATCCAGCAATGAAACCCTCGAACGCTTTCGCCAGGAAGCACGCGCCGCTGCCCGACTCAACCACCCAAATGTCATTGGCGTGTATGACTTTGGTGTGTTGCCAACTGGCCAGGCGTATCTGGCCATGGAACTGCTGCGTGGTCGGTCACTGCGTGATGAAATTGAGGATCTAGGCCAGTTGACACCTCAACGTGTCCTGGAAATTATGCGTCCAGTGTGTGAAGCCGTTCACGCGGCACACTGTGCGGGCGTCATTCACCGCGATTTAAAACCTGACAATATTGTGGTCGAAGCCAGTGACGGCGGGCTGGAGCAAGTTAAAGTGGTTGATTTTGGAATTGCCAAACTCAAAGAGCGATCTGGTATTCACTCCCTGAACCTGACCGAACCTGGATTGGTCATGGGAACGCCGCACTATATGTCGCCGGAACAGTGCCGGGGTGAAGAACTCGATGCCCGGTCTGATGTCTATAGCCTGGGTGTGACGGTGTATGAAATGCTCTCTGGTCGCGTGCCATTTGACGCACCAACCCCTTCGGCGGTCATTATTCAGCACGCGATTGACCCGCCACGCCGGCTGCGATTGCTCCGAAGCGACATCAGTGAAGTTCTTGAAAATGTGGTCATGCGCTCGCTTTCAAAAAATCGCGAGCTTCGCCAGCAATCGGCGATGGAACTATACACTGACCTATCTCAGGCCGTGAACCCGCCGGTTACCGTCGAGAAATCCGCCAGTTTTGCGCCTCCGAAATCCAAACCCATTACAGGTCAATTTACCCGGTTTGAGCCGGAAGACACGGCAATTCCATCTATTTCGCCATTGTTTACCACGGGCAAGTCCCACGTCGCTCAGGTCATTAAACTCTCGGAAAAATCAGCGCTTCAAGGTCACGAACACGTGATCAAATCGTTGGATTTTTCCCCTGATGGCACCTCCCTGCTCTCTGCAAGCGGAGACGGTACGATCCGGTTATGGGATATGACCACCAACCAGGAACGTTCGGTGCTGCGCGGACACGAATACTCAGTCAACTGCGCCATTTTTTCACCGGACGGCACCCGCATTGCCTCAGCCGGCGCTGATGGAACAGTCCGACTGTGGCTGGTTAAAGGCGAACGCGAAATCATTGCTCTGGGTCATAAAGCTTCGGTGCGTTCGTTGAGCTTTGCGCCGGATGGACGCTGGCTGGCTTCGGCTTGTGACACGGAAATCAAATTGTGGGATACCATTCGCTATCGGCAAATTACATCGCTTGAAGGTCACACCAAAACGGTGGAATCAGTTGCCTTTTCGCCAGATGGGAATTTTCTGGCCTCGGGGAGTGCCGATGATACGGTTCGCTTGTGGGATATGGTGACCAAAACTGAGCAGGAATCGCTCTTGCGGGCAGGCCATGCCGTAACGGCAGTGGCCTACTCACCACAGGGGCATCTGCTGGCTTCAGCAGGACGGGACCAGGTGGTTTGCCTTTGGGATCTCAACAACTTACCTGAAGGCTGCAAAGTCCTCTGGGGACACGATGAAGCAGTGAGGGCCATTGCCTTTTCAGCCGATGGGTTGTGGATGGCTTCTGGTGATTGGAATGGCGAGCTACGAATCTGGAACCTGGAAAACCAGGAAATTATTGCCTCTGAAGAAGCTCATGACGGGTCAATCTTTGCCCTGCGCTTTTCCCCCAAAAGCAATCTCCTGGTTTCAGGCGGCTATGATACGACGATCAAAGTCTGGCAAGTTGGGTAAAGCCAGGGCGGAAGACATTGGGCTTGGGGCTGAAGAAGTCGGGTTCAGGGTATTAAACCCATTTTCTTCAACCCACTTTCTTCAGCCCGACTTCTTCAGCCCAACTTCTTCAACCCACTTTCTTCAGCCCGACTTCTTCAGCCCGACTTCTTCAGCCCCACCTTACAGCTCTGGCAGCGTGTGTTTCCGCCCCTGGTTTTCTTTCTTCAAATACTCCATCAACGGCTCAAAATAGCGCAGCATGGCTTTAGCACTCAGGTCTTCGCCGGTGGCTTCGCGCAGGACCACACGCCAGTCACGTGAACTGCCGGGCGTCATAATTTTGCGCAGAAAATCGCCAACTTCTTTGCTGCCATAATAGTTCGTCGCATGTGGATCCTGCTTCAGGATGTTGCGGGCAATATGATCATGAAGCTGCATCAAGAGCACATAGGACAAAGCATAGTCATAATACTGAGCCGCATCGTCATTGATATGGGTTTTGGTAGCAGCGTCACAGTAGACTTCACCTCGTTTTGAAGGAGGTGTAATCCCTTGATACTTTGCAGCTAATTCCCACCAGCGCTGGTTCAGTTTGTCTTTGGGCAGGTTCTTTTCATACACATCATATTCAAATCCAGGCATCACTCCGGCAGAAAATGGAATGAAAACCACGTAGTTGAGCGCTTCTTTAAGTAACGCCTGGGTTTGATCAACTTTGACATCTTTTGGCGCCAGACCACGACCTTCCAGGAAAGGTTTCTGCATTGACGCCAGCCCAATCATGCTGCCAATGGCTTCGTGATACGCCCGATTGGCACCATTGCGGAGCAAAGGCGGAACATCTGGGTTGGTATAGCTGACATAATAGTAAATGTGCCCCAACTCATGATGAGTGGTTTCATACCATTCAGCGTTTGGCTCGACGCTCATCAAGGACCGCAGATCGTTTTTGTAATCCAGGTGCCAGGCACTGGCGTGGTTGTTTTTCTTGTATTTGGCATCGGGCGGAGGCGGGTAGAGCGACGATTTTTCCCAGAAGACAGGTGGCAATGCCGGCCAGCCAAGACTGATGTAAAACTGCTCGGCCTGTTTGACAATCCATTCCGGAGACTTGTCTTTGAGTGCTGAATCAACATCCATGCCTTCAACATTGACCATTGAACTCCAGTCCTGGCCCCAACGATTGGGGAGCCAATCCGCCGGAAGCGTGTCAGGAACAGGCGCGTTGTATTTTTTCGCCAGCTCATAACGGGCATAGGTGTGAAGTTCGCGATAGAGTGGGCGGAGCTGGCGGTTGATTTCATCCATCAGCTTCATCATTTCCGCCGAAGTCATCCCATATTCAGACACCTGATAGTCAAAATATGATTTATACCCAAGCGGTTTGACCGACTGGTTGCGGAGTTGTCGCAAATTGACCAGTCCATCTTTGAGTGTTTTACCAACTTCTTTGGAGGCTTCCCAGGCTTTACGCCGTTCGGTCAGGCTTGTCGAAGTGCGTAAAATATCGTCAATTTGATTGGTGGTCACCGACTTGCCGTCAATTTTGTAATCAAAGCCATACAATTTCTCAACCTGGGTGGTTTGAGCGGCAATTCGTTTCGAAACGACATCTTTGGCGATTTCGGGAGTATCAGCCGCCAGATAGAGAATGCGTTCCAACTGCAATTTTTGAACCGGCGTCAACTGGTCTTTTTGCTTGAGGAACGCCTGTGCTTTTTCAATATTGCCTTTGCTACCACAAAAGGCTGAGAGTTTTTCAAGCGCCGCATTTGTGGCTTTGGCATTGGTTGTATCACCCTCGATGATGCGGGTGTTCGATTCCCATTCGGCCAGATTATAGGTATACAACAGCTTGAGCCAGGTGTCGGTATATTCGTCAATAAACGCCTGGGCTTCGGTCCCTGGGCGACTATCTGCTTTGACTGCAATATGTTGAATGAATGCTGGCGTTACCACCAGCAATCCGAGCAGCACAAGGCAGACAAATCGCCGGGCGGAAAAAACGGTTTTTCGCATGAGTGAGCAGTCTCCTGTTTTGGAAAATTGTGATGAGTGTCAACTGAGATGGAAGGAACGGGCTGTGGGTTGCGAAAGCACATCCCGAGTTGGAGGTTATATCAAACTCAAGACTCAAAACCCAGTGTGGGAAGCTGCTGGGAAGGCGTCAATTCAGGCAGGTTCGGGGCAAAAAAAATGCCCGCTCAAAGATTGAGCGGGCCAAATCACCAGATGCAATGTGTGTACAATGAAAACGAATGAAAGGGGTATAAAAGCTATTTCTTTTCGCGGAGCATGGTTAAATACAGTGTCGAGCCAACCAGCGGGAATGCAACCACAAACACAATTAACATGACTTTTTCCCCCAGGGTGCGGCTGCTACCTAAAATGTCAAAAACGGCAACTGTTGACAAAGCAATCGCTAACCAACCGAGCAATGTCCACATAATTGACAACCTTTCGAACGGGAATTTTGAAGAAGGAGTGAAATGACTTTGGCTGATACGTGACTCAAGCGAATGAAGTTCGCATCAATCTTACAACTTTTTTACTTTTGCCTTCTTTGTATCGGTTTCCCATTTATCGAGACCATCATTTCAGGTCCATTGCCCGGCAGGAGTATCTCTAGCAAGCTATTGAAAAGAAAGAGCTTCCTCAATTATCTTCATAAGGTCAGCGTCACGGCAGTTGATTGAACCCCGCCAACTCCAATCACCTGAATTGTATTTTCACCTTTGCGCAAACTGAGTTTTTTCTTTCCACCTTTCGCCGTCACGCTGATGTCAGTCCCACCAGGTTGAATCACGCTGGCTGGCAAAGAGGTGCCATTCACGATAATCGTTGGACTTGTTCCAAACCCGGTGCCAGTGATGGAAAGCAGTTTTTTCGAATAGCTGGCACTGGTAATTTGCACCGCCGGGTTCACGGTCAAGGAGAAAGTTTTGGTAACAGCTTCCCCACAGGTATCGGCAATTCGAACGGTTACCGTAAAGGTGCCAACTGGTCCGGCATTGTTGACCGTTACAACCCCTGTCTGCGGGTCAGCCGCAAAGGTTCCAGTGAATCCTTCCGCCGTCGCCGTGACGGTTGCCGAACCGTCATCCACGGGAGGCGCTGACGGAGAAACCGTCACGGAACTGTTTTGCGTCACGGTTGCAGCCTGATACTCGCCAATGGTTGGAGGCAGATTGGCGGTTACATTGACTGTTAACCTGGCCGTTGCTTTTAATCCTTCAGAATCAGTTACCTGAAGCGTGAAATTGTTGGCACCAGTGGTTGCCCGGCACCCAGTTGACAGATTGGCTGTGATCATCCCATTCGAGTTGGCAATCTGCGAAATCACCAGACCTGCCGGAATCTGGATTGCCTGGACAATCAAATTTCCGACAGATGTTTCTTTATCGGTGACAGTGGCAATGGGAACTCCAGTCAATGATCCGCCTTGTGCCTGGGTAATCGCCGGAACCGCCGTGATGGTCGGCGGCGTGTTGCTGGCAGACTGAGCAATTTGGAAATTGGCGTTTGAAATATCAAAGAAAATATTTCCCACCGCTTCAACTTTAATCCGGGCAGTGCTGGTTAAATTGTTTGGTACGGTCACGGCTTCGGTTCCATCATTTGGCGTTTCAGCCGCCAGGGTGATTGGAAATGATTGACCACCATCGGTTGAAAGCAGAATCCGCACATTGGCACAATTCACTGGTGATTGTGAGGTACTGGCCACATCCCAGACGACATTTTGGGTTGACCCAACCACCCATTGAACCGCCGTGTTGGGTTCTCTGACCAGAAACGGTCCGCTTTGACTGGTCACTGTAACCCTGGTTGAATCGAAATTTGTGCCGCCTCCGGTGGCGCGATTGTCGCGAACGGTCACCCGAAAATTCAGGGTGCGGCTGGTGGTGGGGAGTGATTCGCCGAAGGTCGCCCGGTTATTCAAAATGTCTGACAGTTGAGGGAACGTTCGGGATGGACTGGTTGTTGGCTTGAACGAACGAAAAATTGGGCGACTGCCATCGTCGGTATTTGGTGGTCCCTGTGTTCCAAGGTCAAATTGTTCCCAGCAATAGGTAATGGCATCGCCATCTGGATCATTTCCGCTGGCGGTCAAGATAAATGGTGTACTTCGTGGAATAGTAAAGCTATTGCCTGCTTCAACCGTTGGGGGTTGATTGTTGGTGGCACTGGGCGTGGCGCATCCATTCCCATTGCCAGTAATAAAACTAATGATTTCATCCATACTATGACCGTGGAAATAATCATCGCTGTTACGCTGGATATTTTCGCCGCCACAAATTCCGGCATACGCCATAATGGTTGATCCGCTACCGGGTTCATAAGCTGAACCTGGCGCCCGGTTTCCACCACCACAATTTCCGGTTGTCCCATTAAATGGATGGTTCGCCCCAAACTGATGGCCCATTTCATGCGCCACAAAATCCACATCAAAACTGTCTCCGACGGGTGCGGGCAAGCCGGTTACCCCACGCGCTTTGGCGTTGCTGTTGCAGATCCCGCCACGAGAGGCAATGCCACCACCACCAGTACTAAACACATGGCCAATATCATAATTGGTCGTGCCAATCACCCGATCCAGATTGGCCTGATTTTGGCCAAGCATTTGTCCGCCGTCATCATTGGTGTAGGGATCACTTCCGGAACTGGTGTAAATAATTGAACTTTCCTGGGCAATCAGCACCATGCGGATAGCCAGTTCGCGACCATAAATGGCATTGACCCGATTGACGCTGGTGGTGATGGCAGCCAGCGCTCCAGCAACGGTGCCACCGTGGAAAGCCGTGTATTCGCCGGTTGCGGCCAGCGCCAGCCGATAGGTTCGCAAGGTTGTCCCAAATGGTGCCCGTTGATACCCGGCAGTACTTTCAGCAGTCTGAACTGAAATATTATCTGCCGGAATCAAACATCGGAACTGGTTAGCGTCCTTCTGGTAATCCCGCTTGAAGTAACTGATACAGGTTTCAGTATCGCCTTTTTGATAAGGATCAATGTAGACAGTGTCTCCGGCTGACAGCACCATGGCATGAAACCCGGCTGGCGTTCGATCAAACCGGACAATGGCTGTCGGATCGTCAATTCCCTGTCCACAATAGGTTTTGATCTCTGGAAACTGAGCAGCCAGTTCGGGTTCCATCACCGGTGATTCTTCGATCCGAAACCGGGAGAAAGTTCCATCCGGCATTGGCAGGGTCATCACGGTTGAAATGGTTTGAGCGGCATGCGAAAACTCAAGCGGAGCTTGCTTGAGCAAATTGGCAAGTACTGGCTGATTGAGCAACACCACTCGATAGGCCGAAGGAATGATCTGACGCTCAGATTGAGAGCGATTCAGTGATGATTCTTCAATGACTTGCCAGAGTCCATCTTCAGATGCCTGAGATCCCTGTGACGCTGGGAAACGAGAAGTCAATGCGTGATTGGCCTGGGCATGGCGAAGGGTGATTCCCCCAACACCCACCATAAGGCTGAGGGTCAGGAAAGAAAAGAAAAGAAATCGGGTCATGGGTCGGTGCTTCTTTCTAAAAAAGAGAGTCGGGTTGCTTCAAGGTGAGGCAATTTTCAGATGTGGTGGGAGAGTTTCAGTTCGATTTGAATAAAACCAGCGACCAGCATTGTTATTGACAGATGCGGTTGAGACAAGTTTGTTCTCCTGTATTCCTGAGCTTTTTTCGTGACGATTCTCAAAATCAATGGAGCTGAAAGAAAATCTGCTCTCGTCTTTTAGACCTCAGAAGTGGTGTTTTTGTTCAAATTTCAACGATATTGTCTGATCCCCATAAATGACTTATACATCTAAATACTTCTATTAAAGGGCTTTACAACTAAATTCTTTTTTCCTGAAAAGCAACCCTTGAATCCGGGCAAACAGCCTTCGCTGTCCTGGATTGCAAGCCCACCCCAGGATTGGTACGATTTGCCCTTTTATTTACCGATGGACTTGAGGATTCATAGGGTGTTTCACTTCTTCAAACCCACAACCGCTTACCTCCTGTTCAACCGGCGCCCAGCCGTTTCACAGGACTTTTCCCCACTCCGTGTGTGATCGTGCCTTATGTTACAACCAGATTTGAAAGAAGCTTTGACCTTTGATGACGTGCTGTTGTTACCTGCCCAAAGCGACGTCATTCCAACTGAAACTGACACCACCACCTTTTTTTCACGCACTATCAAACTGAATATTCCCATCGTTAGCGCCGCAATGGATACCGTCACTGAAAGCGGCATGGCAATTGCCATGGCTCAGCAAGGCGGCATCGGCGTCGTCCACAAAAACCTTTCCATCAGCCAGCAATATGACGAAGTTGATAAAGTCAAACGCTCTGAAAGTGGAATGATCGTTGACCCGGTGACAATGACTCCAGATCGTCCACTGGCCGAAGCTCTGCAGGTCATGGCCCGGTTTCATATTTCTGGCGTCCCCATCGTTGATATTCAGGGCAAACTGGTTGGGATTTTGACCAACCGCGATCTGCGTTTTGAAACCCGCCTCCACCTTCCGATTTCGGAAGTCATGACCAAAGACAACCTGATCACGGTTCCGATTGGGACCACGCTGCAAGAAGCCCGTGGCATTTTGCAGAAACATCGGGTTGAAAAACTCCTCGTGGTTGATGAAGCCTTCCGACTCAAAGGCTTAATTACCGTCAAAGATATTCAAAAGGCAATTCGCTACCCGTTGGCCACCAAAGATAGTCTGGGACGACTGCGCGTCGCTGCTGCCATCGGAGCAACCGGTGATTTTCTGGAGCGAGCTGAAGAATTGCTTCGAGCCCGAGTTGATGCGCTGGTTGTAGATACAGCCCACGGTCATTCGTCACGAGTCCTTGAAGCCGTGCGTCAGGTGAAAAAGAAATTCCCTGAAGTTGATGTCGTGGCTGGAAACGTGGCTACGTTTGAAGGCGCCCGTGATTTGATCAAAGCCGGAGTTGATGCCGTCAAAACTGGCGTCGGGCCAGGCAGTATCTGCACCACACGTGTCGTGGCTGGAATTGGGGTACCGCAAATCACTGCCGTTTCTGAAACCGCGAAAGCCGCTCTGGAAGCCGGTGTCCCGCTCATTAGCGACGGCGGCATCAAATATTCCGGTGATGTCACCAAAGCCCTGGCGTCCGGAGCAGATACCGTGATGATCGGCTCACTCTTTGCCGGTACGGATGAAAGCCCTGGCGAAATCATTCTCTATCAAGGTCGGAGTTTTAAATCGTATCGGGGAATGGGTTCAATTGCGGCGATGAAAGAGGGCAGCAAAGACCGCTATGCGCAGGAAGGCGAAACGGTCGAATCCAAACTGGTACCAGAAGGTATCGAAGGGCGTGTGCCATATAAAGGCCCGCTTGAAGGGATGATTCGTCAACTTGTTGGTGGGGTAAAAGCCGGGATGGGGTACACCGGCTGTCAAACGATTGCACAACTCAAAGCTGATGCCCGCTTCATCAAAATCACAGCGGCGGGACTTCGCGAAAGCCATGTCCACGACGTGATCATCACCAAAGAAGCGCCAAACTATCGGATGGAATAGGACGGAAATGAAGAATTGAGAATGAAGAATGAAGAATTGAGAATGAAGAATTGAGAATGAAGAAAATACCTGGTGTTTGGTTCTTGGTGCTTGGTTCTTGGTGCTTGGTTCTTGGTGCTTGGTTCTTGGTGCTTGGTGCTTGGTGCTTGGTGCTTGGTGCTTGGT
>DAOQNB010000083.1:0-11386 GCA_035335845.1 Acidobacteriota bacterium
GCCATTCATTGGATGGCTTCTGAAACTGGCGAGCATCAAGTGATGGTCAGACCTCAGGCGTTTGACACCGAAGGCAATATTTTTTATGTACTCAAAACCCTGGCGTTGCGAGTTCCGACACCGGTTGATACAGCTCAGGTTCAGGGGCATCAGGCATTGGCCAAAATTGAAGAAGTTTGGGCCCAAGGCGGACCAAACCGTCAACTCAACACGTTGCACCAATGGGAATTAGTCCAACGCTATGCCCAACAGGCTCAAAATAGACAACTTGAGATTAGAAGCACGATTGAATGTGCCTGGGGACAGAACCAACTCGGATACGCTGAAAAGGCAGTTGAGATATTTGAAACGTGTCTTCCTCTGTGCCAGGCAGAAGGAGACCTTTTACAACAGGGAAGGCTGTGGAGTTATTTAGGCCAGGCCTATTACGGTGCAGGGGCACCAGAAAAAGGAATCAAGGCATATCAACAAGCCTTGCTAATCTGGACACAACTGAATGAACCCGTATCTGTTAGTCAGTTGCTCAATGGAATTGCAGTTGCCTACCTGGATCAAGGGCAATTACAACCAGCGTTTGAATATTTAGGGAAATTCATTGAGCATTGCCGGGAGAGGCAGTTTCCATCTCATATGGGCATGGGGTTGGCAAATCTGGGGGTTGTTTATTCACAATTAGGGGATTATCCCAAAGCCATTGAAATGTATCATCAGGCTTTTTCATTGTGGGAAAAAAGTACAACAACCGGGAACGAATCAATGTGGGTGTCAGCCAAACGTTCTGAGGGAATAGCTCACCTCCGATTAAATAACCTTGACCAGGCCCAGGAGTGTTGTCAGAAATCACTTGACCGGGCGTTGGCTATCAATGATACAGCCCGCGAGGCATTATCTCGCCAATGTCTGGGCCAGATTTCTCAACGTCGCAAAAACTGGCCGGAGGCACAAGATCAATATTTAAAAAGTTTGGCCATTTGGACTGCAAGAAATTCGAACAACCGTGCTGAGACATTGTACTTACTTGGAAAATTATTTTTTGACCAGGGACAGTATGATCAAGCCTTTGAACAGTTTACCCAATCTCTGGCCATCAATCGGGCAAATACCCGTACACTTGGCGACGCTGACCTTCTTCAAATTGCCAAAACGGAATTAAAACGAAACCACCTCGATGCTGCGCTGGCGGCGATTGAAGAATCCGCCGCATTGACTGAGTTATTGCGCCAAACCAAGCCGGGACAGGATTTCCGGGCGTTGTTCCAATCCACGGTCCATGAAACCTACGAAGTCTGGGTTGATATTTTGATGGCGCTCCATCGGGCTCATCCAAAGGAAGGCTATCAGATCAAGGCCTTTGAAATTTCGGAACGCTCGCGCATGCGGAGCTTTCTTGATCTGGCGGCTGAATCCAAAAAACAATTGACCCAGGCGCCGCTCCGCTCACTGGTGGAACGCGAGCAGGCACTCCGCAAACGGTTGGCCGAACAATCTGAAAAACTGCTCCGGCTTTCAGCCGATGAAAAAACCGAAGCCACCGAACTCAAACAAAATATTGAGGCTATCCGCATTCAACTGGCTACGGTTCAGGCTGAGATGAACCCGGCGGAAAAAGTCCATTCGGCGTTGGTTGTATTGGCCTCATTGCAGGCACGACTGAAAAATACAGATCCGGTGAATACAAAATCCACGACTTCGCTCAACCTGGAAATCGAACGGACCACCCGCGAACTCAACTCACTCAAAGCTGAATATCAATCGGAAAGCCAGAAGCAAGACGATGAACCACAAATTCTGTCTCTGGCCCAAATTCAAGCGAACCTGCTCGACCCTGACACGCAGGTGTGTGCTTACCTGTTGGGAGAAGAACAAAGCTATGCGTGGATTGTGACCCAGACCTCACTCGACACCTATGTTTTGCCGAAACGCGAACTGATTGAACAAGCGGTGGACCAGTATCGGCACCTGATGTCTGGCGAAGTTCCCAGCCCGACTCAATCGCAGGACATTGCCCAGGCCGGTCAGGCGGTGTCGAAATTACTCCTGGAACCAGTTCACCACAAATTCACCGGCAAGCGGGTGCTGATTATTCCGGACGGGGCGTTGTACACCCTTCCGTTTGCGGCGTTACCGATTGGTAAGGGGCCAAACCCTGACGAACCATTGCTGGTCAGGCACGAAGTGGTGCAACTGCCTTCGATTTCAATGCTGGCCTTCCTGCGAGCGCGAGTCAAAAAGCGGTCTCCGGGAACCAAAAGCATCGCCGTGTTTGCCAATCCAGTTTTTTCTGAAACGGATCCACGAGTGACGAGTGCCAACCCCTCTGTCAACACTCAGCCCCCAACCTTAGCGTCTCAACCGCAAACGCTCCAGGATGAACAGGTTCTGGCTGCTTATGGCAATATTTCGGCCATTCCATTTACCCAAAAACAAGTTGAGGTCATTCGAGCACTGGCGCCAGAGGCACTGATTGCGGATGGATTCAAGGCCAGTAAACAAACGCTTCAAACCCAAAACTTGAAAGAATACCAAATCCTTCATTTTGCAACCCATGGCCGGTTTGACGCCGATCATCCCGAATTATCCGGCTTGATTTTGTCGCTGGTGGACGAAAAAGGTGCTCCGCAAGATGGATATGTGTTGTCGCCAGAAATCTTTTCACTCAGGCTCGACCACTGTGACCTGGTGGTGTTGAGTGTGTGTGATTCAAGCCTTGGAAAGCGGCTCGGTGGCGAAGGCGTGGCCAGCCTGGTTCAGTCATTTATGTATGTGGGCGCGCCACGTGTGATTTCCAGTTTATGGAAAGTTGGTGAGAAATCGGCCACCCGGCTGATGGAGCGCTTCTACTGGTATCATCTCAAAGAAGGCAAGACCCCGGCCCAGGCGCTTCGGCTGGCGCAACTTGAAATGTGGCAAGATCCGGCGTGGCGTGGGCGGCGAGATTGGGCTGCCTTTCAACTGCAAGGCGAATGGCGCTGACGTGTACCGTCTGGATAACCCATCAGCCTCAATTGCCCGGAGGGAATTTCCAATGAACTATAAATGGATCGGATGGGTGTGTTGTGCCTGGTTTCTGGTAATGATTCAGGCTATTCAGATTGGGGCCAACCCGGTTCAGGTCAGCCAACCGAGTCAGGAAGAAAAACTCAACCAGGCCAATGCTGTGTTTGAGGAAGGAAAACAGCTTGCTGAGAAACAGTCTGCCGAAGGCTACACCGCAGCCCTCGAAAAACTGACCCTGGCCCGGCAGCTCTTTCAAGAACTTGGCGAAATAAAATCAGAAGGGCTGACACTGACCTGGATTGGCTTTGTGTACTCGTCAACCGGGCAAAAAAAGACAGCAATCACATATTACCTGGAATCGGTGCCTCTGTTTGAAAAGGTGGCCGACAAAAATAACCTGGCCACCGCGCTCAACAATCTGGGGCTGGCCTATTCGGCACTCGGAGAGCATCCGAAAGCTCTGGGATTTCTGACAGGGGCATTGCCTATCCTTCAGGAACTGGGACTGCAAAAGGAAGTTGCTACAACGCTTAATAATTTGGGGACAGTGTATAACCAGTTGGGGCAACAAACCAAAGCCCTGGAATTGTACCAGCAGGCGCTCCCCATTTTTCGCACAATTGGAGATCAGAAAGGTGAAGCCTTTACCTTAAATAACATCGGCGTGATCTTTCAGCAAACGGGTGAATTAAAAAAGGCCCTGGACTATTTCCAGCAAGCCTTACCATTGCGGCGCTCAAGTGGGGACCGACGAGGTGAAGCGGCAACCTTGAGCAATGTAGGGTTGACCTACAATTATTTGGGCGAATTCTGGAAATCACTCGACCACTATGCTCAAGCCCTGGTTTTGATGAAGGCCATTGGAGACAGGCGGAGCGAAGCCACCGTGCTGGTGAATCTGGCGCAAGCCTATTCAACTCTGGGCAATCCAGAAAAATCGTTGGTATCGTTGCTTGATGCGCTTGCCTTATTCCAAAAATTGGGAGACCGCTCCCTGGAAGCGACCACCTTCAACAACATCGGAGTTGCCTATGTGCTTCAGGGAAAACTTCAAAAAGCCCTGGAGCAGTATGAACCGGCACTCCAGTTGAGACAGCAAGTTGGTGATAAGAATGGCGCGGCTGCCACGCTCAACAATATCGGGGATGTGTACTTCAGTTTAGGAGAGTACCCGAAAGCACTTGATTCCTATTTCAAAGCTTTGTCACTGAAACGTGAAACAGGTGACCAGAGGGGAATCGCTTCGGCTTATGCCGGGATCGGATATGCCTGGTTTATGTTGGATGAGCCGTCAAAAGCGGCGGGCTATCTCAATCAGGCACTGGCCATTTTTGAAAAAGCCGGTGACCGGCGTCGAACAGCCAGCCTGTTGTGTGATCTTGGGCAAGCTGAACGAAAACTTGGAAATTTTGCTCAGGCGCAGTCAAACTTTGAAAGAGGATTAAGTCTTATCGAATCTGTCCGGTTCGAAATCAAAAACACCGACCTGCAAGCCACCTACCTTGCCACACAGCAGGATATTTATTCCAGATACATTACTTTCCTGCTGGATAGCCATATTAAAGATCCAGCCGCCGGCCACCAGGTCACCGCCTTTGAAGTCAGCGAGCGGCGCCGAACTCGGAATTTCCTGGATTTATTGGCTGAAGCGCACATCAATGTTCACCAGGGTGTCAATCCCGCCCTGATTGAAGAAGCACAAAGACTCCACCAAAAAATCAGCCTGATTGAACAAAAACGCGCCAGACTGTTTATCAATCCGGGTACTGACCCACAACAAAAAGCACTTTCAACGCAATTTGATGAACTGGAGACGGAATTACAGGCGATTCAAATTCGAATAAAAGAGAGCAGTCCACACTACGCAGATCTGATTCAACCCAAACCAATCACGGTGAAAAGGCTGCAAACCGAGCTTTTAGACCCAGAGACAGTCCTTCTGGAATATACCCTTGGGAAACATTTTAGTTTTTTGTGGGTCGTAACCCCAACTGACGTGAACGTTTACTGGCTGCCAAAACGGGAATTGATTGAACCGGTCGCTCAGAATTTTGTCGAACTGATTTCAGGTCAGAAAGCCAGTACACCGGAAGAGCTAGAAGCGGCCAGCCGCCATTTGAGCGATTTAATCCTGGCGCCGGTCGCTGACAGGCTGGGAACCAAACGCTTGCTGATCGTGCCGGATGGAATTTTGTTTTATGTGCCATTTGCTGCCCTGACGCGGCAAAAGTCGAGCGCCGCTGAAACCAAAGGGTCCATCCGTTCAGCCCAAAAACCCCAAGCCAGCCAGTTTATTCCCTTCATGGTTGACCATGAAATCGTGGTGTTGCCATCCGCATCCGTCCTGGCACTGCTCCGCGAGCAGACATCACACCGCAAACCTGCTCCGAAAATACTGGCCGTCTTGGCAGATCCAGTTTTTGACCTGGATGATCCCCGGTTGTCTCACCAGGAACGGGAGTCGCAATTGCAGAGGTTTAAGCTATCTACTGGCATTGATGGGCTCAAAGAATTGAAAAGCACCACAGAACCAGGTTCCGAGCCGGAAACGCGATTTAAGCTTACCCGGTTGAAAAATGCACAAAAGGAGGCCGAGGCCATCCTGGCATTTGTTCCACCAGCCAAACGGGCCTTGCTCACGGGATTTGCCGTGAATCGGGAAGCAATCACCAATCCTGACCTCACCCAATATCGCTTTCTTCATTTTGCCACCCACGGCTTTGTAAATCCGGAACGCCCCGAATTGTCAGGGATTGCCCTGTCCCTGCTGGATAAAACCGGCCAGGAACAACCTGGGTTTTTACTGACTTCCGATATTTTCAATCTGAATTTACCCGTTGAACTGGTCGTGCTCTCGGCCTGTGAAACCGGGTTAGGAAAGCTGGTGAAAGGTGAAGGGATGATTGGGCTGACCCGTGGATTTATGTATGCCGGGGCACGCCGGGTAGTCTCCAGTTTATGGAAAGTCAGTGATATTGCCACCGCAGAGTTAATGACAGAGTTTTATCGTGGAATTTTTGTGAAACGGCTGCCTCCAGCCGCCGCTTTGCGCCAGGCCCAGCTTGTGCTTTGGAAGCAAAATCGGTGGAAATCCCCATTCAATTGGGCTGGATTTGTCCTTCAGGGCGAATATCGTTGATCCTGTGAGTGGCGACAGCCCACATGGTTCAAAGCTCCATTTTTCGATAGCTTTCAATGTGCAAATCGAAATTGTTCAAGGTTGAACAATGATCTAAGTACATTTTGAAGAGTTATTTACAGCTAGGGGTTTGCATTTTGAACATAAAAAAGCCCACCCGTGAGGCTCACTGTTCCAGATTGATGGCTCGCGATCTGTTACTTCGTTCCCTGGTTCGATTTTGGCTGAATACCCGGAATGAGCATATCCACGGTGTGTTCCGGGCTCTTGATTTCCTGTTCGTTCATCCAGACACGGGCTGACTCCATCAGGGTTTTTCCCTTTGAGCCACCGAGCAGTTGGCCACGCCGATAGCGGGCCGCCGTGGAATGAAGCCACATATTGGCATTCTGGAAATTGGTTTCGGCATCGGTCAGCAACCGAATCGCATCATCGCGGCGGCCTTCACAGGCGGCGATCCCGGCGCGAATGACTTCCGGAATCCCCTGACACCATTCCATGTGTTCTTTTTCAATGCGCTGGGCATCGGCTTCGGCCTGCTTGAGATAGAGTGCCTGGCGTTTGATGTCAGTTTCCTGGCCAAAAGCAGACAGGCCGCTGCGGGCGCGCAGGAAATGAAATTCAATCAGCAGGGTTTGCACCCGAAACAGGAGCGATTTTGAGAACGCTTTCCACCGGGCGGCGAGCATATCCCAGGCTTTGATACCGTTTCCAACATACAATTCGATCTCGACCTGGGCCGCCAGATAAAAGAAGTGCTGGATGTGGTGTCCCTGGCTGGTCCACTGCCGGATGCCTTCTTCGGCTTCAAGCCGTGCCTGCTCAACATTGTCCAAAATCAAATAGGAGAGATATCCGCCCCGTAACCGCAAGCCAGCCAGGGCATAGACGTCGCCACGCTCGCGGGCATCCTGGATTAAAGCCGCTGATTCGCGATTGAGTTGCCGCAGGTCGCCCAGGAAAAACATGGCGCGGAGGGCATAATAGCGCGACGTATTTAATTCCCAGGTGACGCCCGTGCAGCGAGCGCGCAGGATGTCCTCTCCCTGATCGAGGAGTTCAATGGATTCTTTCCAGCCGCCATTGTAAAAAGCCACCAGCCCGGCGGTCACTTTGACCATACCTGAGGTGTATGGGTGCTGTACCCGGTCGGCCATTGAAATAGCGGCTTCGAGCAGTTTTTGGGTCCGGGCGAGGCTCCGACCTCCGGTCACGGACGACCCACCAGTAAACAAATTGAGCCCGCGTGCAATTCGAAAAGGTTCCCCCGCTTTGAGGGCAAACAACAGGTATCGGGTCTGAAATTCAGCCGAACGAATGTTGTCCACAAAGACCAGGCCGGCGGCGACGGACCAGCAAATATCAAGTCGGATGAGTTCTTCGGGCGGAACTTCGGCTTCAGTTCGTTCGGTAAACCCAAACCCTCGAATCATCAACCAGATCCGTCGCAAAATCAGTGACGCCATGGCATGGCGTGGGGTTGGTGCCAGCCTGAGTCCGACTGCTTTCAAAACCTGATCGGTATAGGTAAGTCCTTTTTCAATATGCCCGCTGTTCAAAAACTGCTCGGCTGCCCGGCGGCGAAGTTCGAGCGCGGTTTCAGTTGAGAGCCCGGTGGAGGTGAGGTCTGACGCTTTCAGATAGGTTTCAGCCGCTTCGGCGCCACGTCCGGCATTGGCCAGCGCGTTCCCCAGTTTTACCAGGAGTTGCCGGTGGTCGGCGGTTTCATCCCGAAGCTCAAGCGCCAACCGGTACAACCGAACTGCTCGATCAAACGCCGTGGCCGTTTCGGCCTGTTCGGCGGCCACCAGGGCATAGTGGGCGGCTTTGGGTCGGTCTCCACCATCGCGATAGTGAACCGCCAGCGTTTCCGGATCGGCATGGCCAAAGGCTTCAAGCTCAACCGCGAGCCGGTAATGGTGGGATTTGAGCTGATCGGCATCGAGTCCATGTTCGACCGCTTCGCGAATCCGGTCGTGATAGGGCTCGATTTCCTCCATGTGGTGCGCTCGACGAACCCGGATCAGATGTTGTGAGCGGAGCAAGATCACCGACGCCTGTTCGTCGGCGCCGGCTTCAGCCACGCGCTTGACCACCAGTCGGCCCACGGGTTGGCCCGCCACCGCTGCCACTTCGAGAATCCGGCGGGCGATTTCAGGCAACTGGCTGACCCGTTCGCGGATCACGGCATCGAGCGTGTCGCGGGCGCCAGTTCCAACCAGTGAAATCGAATGGTTTTGGGCATAGCGGGCGAGTTCATTGACAAAAAATGGGCTTCCGGCTGACTCGCGGATAATCGCTTCGACCCGATCAACCGAATTTGGATCATTGCCAAGAATGGCCTGTACCAGCTTGCGCGCTTCATCCAGTGAAAGCTCTCCGACGCGGACCTCGCGCACCTGAGCGGCAATCAAGGTTTTATCCTGGAGCTTTGGTAAAAAAATGTTCAAAAATGGGCTGGTTTCCGCTTCTTCACTTCGGTAGCCCGCGATGAGAAACATCGGTGGTGGGTCTGGCGGGCGAACCAGTTCCATCAAAAGGGTGGCGCTATCAACGTCACCCCATTGCAGATCATCAATGTGGATCACCAGCGGGGCCAGGGCCGCCAGTTGGGATAAAACAGCACGCAGGGCGCCAAATGCCCGGCGGCGGAGTTCCTGGGAATCTGGAATATCAACGGTCTGGCTGGCTTCGGCAATCGGAGCAAGCTGGCGTAAGACTGGAAAGAGCTTGGCCAGTACCGGCAGGTCAGCCGGAAACTCAGGTTGATGCTCTTTTCCCCACAGGTGCTTTAACCGCCGACTCAGGACATCCACAATACTGTCAAAGGCTTTGTAGGGAACTGATTCCTGTTCATAACATCGTCCCGAAAGCACAATCGGCGTCGGTGCCTGTTTTTTCAAATCCCCCAGAAAACAATCAACCAGCACGCTTTTGCCCATCCCGGAATGCCCATGCACGGTGGCGACCACGGGTTCCTGGCGCGAAAGTTCAAAGGCTTCTTGTAAATGTTTTAAGTGCTGGGCACGTCCAACCAGTGGAATGCCGCCGCTGTCGTCTTCCGGGCGGGTGGTGCGGGTTCGAGATGGCGCCGATGGCGGGTTGGTCGCGGTCACTTCCAGGCGATTAAGCCGGTGCAAAACCTCTTTGGCCGTCGGTCGCAGTTTTGGATCCCGATTGAGCAGTTCACAACACAAAGCGTTAAGATCATCGGGAATTTTGCTGACCAGCATTTTTGGAGGCAAAAAATCTTCGTGGTATTTGCGCCGAATGATGGTGTACACATCACCGGTAAATACCAGCCGTCCCGTCAGTGCTTCATAGAGCATGACGCCGATACTGTACATATCGCTGGCCGGGGTCAGTTCATTGCCTACGGCCTGTTCTGGGGACATGTAGGCTGGCGTGCCGATGATCTCCCGGTTTCCAGGGTCGGCATATTCTTTCAATTCAGCCACCAGGCCAAAGTCCAGAATCACCACCCGGCCTTCCGGGGTGACGAGCACGTTTGAGGGTTTTAAGTCCCGATGCAATTTTCCAACTTCGTGCAGCGCATTCACCCCCGCCACCAACTGGCGCATCCCCTCTCGCAACCGCGCTTCGTTAAACGTGTAGGCAAGTTGAGTCACCGTGACCTGGGTTGGCGCCGTTTTTTTTCCCATCCCGGTGCGATTCAGGGCAAAGGCGGAGGAGTCAACGGTTGGAGTTTCAGAGGTAAACTCAAGGGAATGAACAGTTGGGGCTTCAGACAATCCTTCAAGCGAATCAACCGTCGGTGCCTCAGATATCGGCTCGGAGAATGAATCAACGGTGGGATTTTCCGCAATCAGGCCGGAAAGGGAATCAACCGTTGGGGCTTCGGAAATCAATTCGCCGAATGAGTCAACCGTCGGCGATGAACTTCCAGTATGGTTGTTGCCTGAGCGAATAAAAATCTGGATGTCACTGGTCGGGTCAGAACTCATCGAACTGCCGGTATCAGTCAAAATTGACGTCGGCACCTGTTCTGATGGAAGGTTGGTCGGAGCCGAATCTGCCGTTGGCAACCCGAGGATGGTCGTGGTATCAGCCCTGATCGGCGATTGTTGCGTGGCAACATAGCGTTGGAAATCAATTCCTTCGACCAGTTCCATGGTGAAAAACCACTGGTCACCATCAGCCTGTAACTCATACAACGTCACCAGATTCTGATGAACCAGATTGGCAAGGTTGCGAAATTCCTGTTTAAACAAATATAACGGAGCGGAATCAGCCTGACGCAGTAATTTCAAGGCAACGGTACTCTCACGCTGGCGGTCGAAGACTTCATACACCACGCCAAAAGCGCCGCCGCCGAGTCTGCGGCGCACTTCGAATCGCTCGGTTCCAGGAAAAGCCTCTTGTGGGGGCATCGTGACCTAAAGGGTTGTAGGGTGGAGTACAGGAAAGCATGATTTCAGGCCCGGCTATTATGCCGGGAAGTGCCACGATGTTCAACCACTTATCAAGTGATGGTGAATTGAGAGGGTTTCCGGGTTCCGAGTTCCGGGTTCCGGGTTCCGGGTTTTCGAGAAAAAGACAAAAAGGACATACGGGACGAAAAGGACATAAAAACAATTTCTTCGAAGGCCCGGAACCCAGAACCCGGAACCCGGAACCCGGAACCCTAAATCGCTTTACTTCCCGTGGGCTTTGGCGCGGTGTTCGAGTTCTTCAGGTGAAACATCCTCGACGTGGGTCGCAATCCACCACTGATTGCCGAAGTGATCTTTGACCCCCGCATTTCGGTCACCATAAAACTGATTGGCGGGTTCCATAATTGAAACTCCACCAGCTTTGAGGGCCTGGGCATACACCGCATCAGTATCTGGGACATAGAGATACAGCATGGATGGCATTGGCTGGCTTTGAGGCCCAGCCGGGCCAATCATGATCATCGAATCCCCGATTTTAACTTCAGCATGCCCGACAGAGCCGTCTGAGTGGCGAGAGGCAAAAGTAACTCTGGCATCAAAGGCACTGGTCAAAAATTCAAGCAGGTTTGCAGGGTTCTCAACGACTAAATATGGGGTAACGGTGTGATAGCCGTCAGGAATTGGTTTCACATTGCTGGCCATACAATTCTCCTTTTACAAATCAATTTTGATGAAGGCACGGCTTAAATGCGTGCCGGTGCTCCTGTTTCAGGTGAAGCGAGTTTAGTCTATAACTGAGAAATATTGATTGTAAAAATTTGACCCTATTCAACCAGCGGGACGTGATTGGTATGTG
>DAOQNB010000084.1:0-11227 GCA_035335845.1 Acidobacteriota bacterium
CCGTTCGAGCCGATGGCGACTATGAACACGAAGTCGCCGTCAAAATCGTCGCCCGACCAGTCTTGACCCGCGAAGTGCTGCGCCGGTTTCGTACTGAACGCCAGATTCTGGCCCGGCTTGACCATCCCAACATTGCCAAACTGTTTGACGGAGGCACGACGCCTGACGGATTACCTTACTTTGTGATGGAATACATTGAGGGTGAGCCAATCAGCAGCTATTGCGACAACTGCCAGCTCTCGATTCCTGAGCGGCTGCGGTTGTTCCTCAAGGTCTGTGAGGCGGTGCAATATGCCCACCAGAATCTGGTCATCCATCGTGATATTAAGCCGGGAAATATTCTGGTGACGGCGGAGGGCATTCCGAAGCTGCTCGATTTCGGGATTGCCAAAGTGCTTACGCCTCGAACATCCGCTGTCCAAACACTTGAAACAACTCAGTTTGGCGTTCTGGCTCTCACTCCACGCTATGCCAGCCCAGAGCAGGTGCGCGGGCAAACAGTCACCACGGTTTCAGATGTCTATTCACTGGGCGTGCTGCTCTACGAATTGCTGACCGGCGTGCCACCCTATGAATTTTCCCAGATGGTACCGGCTGAAATTGAACGAGTGGTGTGTTTGGTTGAGCCTCCACGGCCAGGTGACGTCGTTCGGGATCGAAAAAAAGCCAGAGTTGAAGCTTCCGTTGAAGTTGAGGTTGGTCAGTCTCTCCCCTCTGCCAAAACGGCTCTGGAACGAAGCACTGCCCGTGGCACGACGCCGGAAAAACTTCGCTTGCAACTCCTTGGCGACCTGGACACGATTGTGTTGACCGCACTTCAGAAAGAACCGGAGCGCCGCTATCCGCTGGTGGCAAAACTGGCCGAAGACATCGAACGGTATTTGACCGGGCTTCCGGTGCTGGCCCGAGGAGACACCATTCGATACCGGTTTGGAAAGTATGTTCGACGCCACAAACTGGCGGTTGCGGCAACGGTACTGGGGGGGGTTTCGCTCCTTGGTGGTACTGGAATCTCACTCTGGCAGGCCCATCGTGCCAACCAGGAACGAATCAAAGCCGAGCAAGCCCAGGCCAAATCTGATCGCCGGTTTAACGATGTGCACCATTTAGCCAATAAATTTCTCTTTGATTTTCACGACAAAATCGAAAACCTCCCTGGCTCAACCGAAGCCCGGAAAATGATTGTCGAAGAAAGCCTGAAGTATCTGGACAGCCTGTCGAAAGAAGCGGCTGACGATCCAGAGCTTCAGATGGAACTGGCGATTGCCTATCGGAAGGTTGGCGATGTGCAGGGGCGACCCTACTCAGCAAATTTAGGTTCTACCGAGGGGGCTCAGGAAAGCTATCAAAACGCAATTGGCATGCTAGAAACCCTTTCCGCAAATAATCCCGCAACCCACCTTTTTCAGTTTGAACTGGCACAAACTTATGAACGATTAGGGAAATTACAAGAATTAAGGATTGGCAATAACTTGCTTGCTGACCAATATTATGCAAAGGCTCAAAAGTACTTAGAGCGACTCATGAGCGCAAATCCAAATAATTATGAGTATCAAAAGCAGTTAGTCGCAGTATTGAATACAAGAGGTGTGGTTTTAGAGGAGGCTGATCTACCCAGTGATGCCTTGGAAGTTTATTATAAAGCATTAGCTCTGCAACAGAAATTAGTTTTAAAAGATCCCCTGGATCAACCCTCAAAACGAAGACTCGCCGTAGTTTACCAGTCTATAGGGCTTTGTTTGCAGAGTCTAGGAGATTTTCTTGCCCCCAAAATAAGTGATCAGAAAGCAAGTCAATCACTTTATTTACAAGCCTTGGAGGTAAATGAAAGGGCTTTAGCAATATTAGAAAAAATTACTGAAAATAACCCGTCTCACTCTATCGCCGTATGTGATGTTGCCAGTATGTGTCAAACAATTGCGCTTTTGTTAATAAAAATGGATACATCATCAGTATACCGAGCAAAAGCATTAGAAAAAAGAGCTTTGATGGTATTCGAAAATTTGATAAAGCAAGATCCAAAAAGCATAGAGTATAAGATATTTTTGGCGGCACATCTAAATTTGAGAGGTGATATTGCCAGACTCTGTAAAAATTACCGCCAGGCAAATAATGCTTATTTTCAAGTTATTCAAATTTGTAAGGATCTGACAAAGGAGAATATTCAAAATCAATATCTTCAATATTTACAGGCACTTTCTCTTTTTAATTTAGGGGTTGTTAAATTACTGACTCACCAACCGAAGGTGAGTTTAAAATTATTATTTCAGGCTCTCTTACTTTCTGATAAACTCGCAAAGACCAATCAATCAAATGCCATTTACGGAAGACTAAATTCAGATGTGATCAAAAAGTATGCTGAAGTTTTGTTTGAGTTTAATCAGGTTTCTGAGGCTGAGGAAGTAATAAAGTCATTTTTGTCTTACAAAGAAAATAGAACCCGTCAGCTAGATGTTGTTGCCTGGGAAGTAGATGACTACGCCTGGCAATTACTTACTTGTCATCCTACTGAACTGCGTAACTTTACATTGGGTGCAACCTTTGCCAAGAAGGCAGTTCTTCTGACCAAGGAGCGAAGCTTAAAATCACTTTACACTTTAAGTTTTGCTTATTATTTGAACAAAGACCAAAGTTCAACAAATTTGGTTTTACAGAAGTTGGTAGCCTTAGCCCCGCTTCCTAATACAATAGATAAGGAGTTGATACGCTACCAGCTTCTGTCTGGCTTGGAATCCGCTACTAAGAAAAGGTATAGCTATTAAGGGTTTAACTCCTGATAGATTTGATTCTACATTCTGTATTTACAGAAAATCATCTGGTTTAGACAAATCACTGTCTTTTGGTAGTTCAAGTGTTTTACTAAATGCAGTTGGGATACAAATTCGTGGTGAGGGCATACAGATTTCAACTTCACCCATTGCTCTTAAATCCTTGCGGTTGGCTTTAAATCGGTGCTCTCTATCAACCTTAAGGAACTTATAAGAGAGAACAAAATCATTGTGATCAGGATCATCTTTGGGGCAATGTTTGGAGTTTGAACATTCATTCTCAATTTCAATGAGGTACACATCATTCTTTAGATCTAATGACAGCGGTGAGTTCTCAAATGTTATTTTGGCACTATCCCCTTTATCCAATTGGATTAAGATGCCGATTTCAGAAGCGACTTTATCCTTCTCAAAATTCTTAGGGCCAAAGAAAGCAACTTTATATTCGTAGAGTTTATGGGTAAAGATTTTTCCACAATCAAAAGTAAAAAAGCCTTTCAGCTTCCCAAAATTTTTTTCAAGTTTTTTGCCGTGGAATGTATCCCCCTCTAAATCAACTACATGGCCAAATGAGAAAGGTACTCCAAGGTTTCCTTCCGCTAAACGCTCTATTTTTTTGCTACCTTGTTTGGTTACTTGTAAAGAAATGCTACTCACAAACCAGGTTCGAAGTTCAGCGCCATTGACTCTAAAAGAAGTAATGTGGTGTTTGTTTTCAATCAAGCCAAACCCTGCCTGAATGGTTTTTCTCCTTTTTCGCTCCACGAATGAAAAGGTAGAAAAGGTCGAACTGGTTGTGAAATAAGACTTCCTGTTGATAAAAGCGAAAATCAAACACAAAACACGCCATTTTCTCAAAAATTAAGTTATCCAGGTCAAAAAACCGTTCTTTACCAAATAACCATCTGACGAAGTTCTTTACGGACGCCTTTAAGAATTCCAATCCCTTCGGACAATGGATCCTGGGAAATCTGGTCGCTCATCAGAAAGCTCCTTTCCTTGAAAACGCAACTGCGCAATGGTAAAGGTAAAAAGCGAAAGCGATTTGAATGGAAAAGTGAGAAAAAGATGGTGTTGGGTTAGCCTGGCTGGACCCAACGCAACGAAGACACAATAAAGAACAAAATCTAGCTTGTAAAGAGAAAAATTCAGCTCAGATGTAGTTTTTTTCAGGAATCCAAACCAGGGTTGAAGCCGCCTTCCTGGGTGACGGAAAGTTGAAGTATCCCCCTGTGGTAAGATAGTTTCCAAACTTGACGTGAACGATGAGGAGTGATCTATGAAATTCTTTAACACCGCAGGACCGATGCAACGAGATATTCACTATGCTCTCCCGCCAGTGAATCGCCTGAATCGAAATGAATTGTTGTCCTTAATTGATGCACGTAAGTATTTCATTCTCCACGCTCCGCGCCAGACCGGAAAAACGAGTTGTATGCTGGCCCTGGTTGAAGAGCTAAACCGGAGCGGAAAGTACCGGGCGGTCTACGCCAACATCGAGGCTGCCCAGGCTCAACGCAACCAGGTGGAACGGGCGATGCGCGTCATCATGAATGAAATCGCCCGGCAGGCATCGCTGATCCTGAATGACAAATTCCCCTTGAGTCGGACGAAAGATATCCTGGACCAGTTTGGCGCGGATGATGCCCTCACAGCGCTCCTGACAGACTGGAGCGCCGCCGAATCAATTCCACTGGTTCTTATTTTAGACGAAATTGATGCACTGATTGGAGATACCTTGATTTCAGTCTTACGCCAGTTGCGGGCTGGCTATGCCAAACGACCAGCCGCCTTTCCGCAGACTGTGATTTTGTGCGGTGTGCGCGATGTGCGCGATTACCGGATTCACACCTCAAACCAGGAAATCATCACCGGGGGAAGCGCCTTTAACATCAAAGCGGAGTCATTGAGGTTGGGAAATTTTAGTCGGGAAGAGATCCGAGCGCTGTACGAACAGCACACTGCCGAGACGGGTCAGGTGTTTGAGGACGCAATTTATCCGTTGGTGTGGGAATTGACCGCCGGGCAGCCGTGGCTGGTGAATGCGCTGGCCTACGAAATCTGCTTTCGGAAAGGGCGGGGAAGTGACCGAACACAGCCGGTGACGGTTGAACTGGTTCAGGAAGCCAAGGAAAAACTGATTGAACGCCGCGACACCCATCTTGATCAACTAACGGACAAGCTTCGCGAAGAGCGGGTTCGGCGGGTGATTGCGCCGATTCTATCTGGATTGACCAGCCCTGAAAACATTCCAAATGATGATATCAGTTATGTGTATGATTTGGGTTTGATCACAACCGAAGGCGGGCAAATCGCAATTGCCAACCGGATTTACCAGGAAGTCATTCCGCGTGATTTGACCTATTCAACCCAGGTGACAATTTCCCATCAGACAGCCTGGTATATCGCCGCAGACGGACGCCTGGAAATAAACCGGCTTCTGACAGCTTTCCAGCAATTCTTTCGGGAGCATTCGGAGCATTGGGTGGAGCGGTTTGATTACAAAGAAGCCGGGCCACAGTTGTTGCTTCAAGCATTCCTCCAACGCATCGTCAACGGTGGGGGCCGGATCGAGCGGGAATACGGGCTTGGTCGCCAGCGAACGGATTTGCTGGTCATTTGGAATCATCCGCAGGGAATCCAACGGGTGGTGCTCGAACTCAAACTCCGGACCACCAGGCTTGAAACGGTGATTGAGGCAGGACTCCAGCAAACCTGGGAATACCTCGACCGCTGTGCTGGAGACGAAGGTCATCTGGTGATCTTCGACCGTGATCCAGCTAAATCCTGGGAAGAAAAGATCTTCCATCGGACTGAAGCCGTTCACGGACGCACGCTGGAGATTTGGGGAATGTGACGGAATAAATCAGGGTTCAGGGTTCAGGGTTCAGGAAAATCCAATTTTTTCAATTGTTTAACCTTTTATAGTTGCAATATTTCCATTGAATATGGCGTAACCCATGCGGAATTTTAAACCTCTTCATTTAGCATTTCTTCTTTTTGGGTTGATGATGGTTTGCGCACTTCTTTACGGATGGGTGCGCTATCAGGCCAAACGTGCCGTTGATGAGTCCTCTCTTGAAGCCCAGGCTGGAAATCAGGTCACGGTGACCGCCACGCCGGTGACTCCACCACGGATGGATGGCATTGCCCTGTGGCTGCAGCCGATGGAAAGCCGGGCACTGGCTGAGTTTCAAGGGCGGATCTATGTCGCAACTGCCGGCGGACTTGTCGCTTATGAGCCGTCAGGGAAGCTGGTGCGGCACTACACCGCAGCCGATGGCCTGCCCGAACATGATCTGACGTCGCTGGCGGTCTTTCAAAACAAGCTCTATCTCGGCACGCGGACGCAGGGCTTACTGAGTTTTGACGGAACAGTGTTTACCCAATATACCATTCGCAAACCGCAGGCTCGCTCGGTGAGTGCCCTCTGTTCGACACCGCGCTATCTGCTGATTGGAACGCTCGACGCGGGGCTCTTTGATTTTGACGGACTGGTCTTTAGTCAGCGGTTTCAACCATCAAAAGGGCCGGAAATCACTGGAGTGACCGCGATTTGGGCCGATCAATCCCGCCTGTATGTCGGCACGCAAAAAAATGGCCTGTTTGTCTGGCGCGATGGCGAACTCCGGGTGTATGGCACGGCTGACGGATTGCCTTCGCCGAGGGTGACAGCGATTGTCTCAAGCGGTGGCGATATCCTGGTCGCAACCGACATTGGTGTAGTGCAACTGACGGATACTCCTCCATTTCTGGTGCTTTCAAAACAGCCGAATTTGACTTCGCTGGCTGAATTTCAGGGAAAAATCTGGGGCGGACTGGTGACGGGCGGCGCGGTTGAAATTTCGCGGACGCCGACACCGGTTGAACGCGCCAGTTCGCGCTTTTTTGCCGGAGGCGTGTCGCTGGGCGGCACCAACCCAAGTCATACCGTGCTGGCCGTCGCCGATACCCATCTCTGGGCGTTGACCGAAGCTGGAATGTTTCAGCTTGAACCGCAACCCAACCAGAAAGCCTCGGAGTGGAAACGCTGGGGAAGCGTGCCCGCCGGGAAAACGCCGCTGGCTTCGCCGCATGTGACCTCGCTGGCCGTTGATGAACGGGGTTTGCTCTGGATTGGATACTTTGAACGTGGTCTGGATGTCGTGTCGCTGACGACTGGCGAGCGCGAACACCATTTCCAGGATGAAGCGGTCCGGGAAATCAATTTTTTGACCTCTGACCCGGACACGGGAAGCATGCTGGCGGCGACGTCAGCCGGATTGGTAGTGTATGACGCTGGATTCAAGCCGCGCCGCTATGATGAAAAATCCGCCAGCTTGATTGGGAATAATGTGGCACAGGTGCTGCGGGTACCGGGCTTTAAGGCTGGCTCAAACGTCGCGCCATCCTCTGATGTGCCGCTGGTGCTGGCCACAGCCCGTGGGTTGACGGTGATGCAATCGGGCATCAGCCGGAGTTTGACCGCGTTTCACGGGTTGGCCAGCAATTATCTCTACTGTGCTGAACTGGTTGGCGGAAAACTGTATCTGGGCAGTTTAGGCGGTTTGATGGAACTTGACGGGCTGCGGGTCGTGCGCACCTGGAAAACAGACACTTCCAAACTGAGCGCTAACTGGATCAACGCTTTAAAGGCTGTCAATGGAACGCTCTATGTCGGAACATATGGCGGCGGCGTTTGTGCGCTGACACCAACCGGCGACATCGTTCCCTTTGAAGAAACCGCCAGCATCGAAGTCAACCCAAATGCCATGGCCAGCGATGGGGAACGGCTCTACGTTGGGACGCTTGATCAAGGGTTGTTGCTCTTTGACCTGACCCGTCGTGAATGGCGGCGCTGGCGCACAGGGCTGGCTTCGCCCAATGTGACCAGTATTGCCATTCACAACGGAATTGCCTATTGCGGAACAACTGGCGGTTTGACCCAGGTCGAGGTGAAGCGATTGGTGGAATAGTTGGGGGCCGACCAGGAAAAGGACGAAAGGGACCAAAAGGACCAAAAGGACATACCTTCGAAGACCCTGAACCCTGAACCCTGAACCCTAGTTTACCATCTCATTCACCGTTACAAACCTGAACCCTTGAGCCCGGAGGCGGGTGATGATTGGCTCAACGGAATCCATTGACGCTTCGCGACCACGGTACATCACGTGGAGCAGGATGATCGAGCCTGGACGAACGCCCGTCGTGACGTGATCCACAATGTTTTGAACATTGCCTTCAATTCCGGAAAAGCTTTCCGGTTCGATATCCCACATCAGCGTTGTGCGTCCGGTCTGACTTAAATAGTAGGGCAATCCGAACAATTTTTTCCCATACGGCGGTCTGAAAAAAATCTCGCCCTGGTAGCCAGCCTGACGGATCAACGCATCGGTTCGCTCGACTTCATCACGGATAAAAGCTTGTGATTTGAATACCATCCGGTCATGCGAAAACGAGTGGTTGGCAACCTGATGCCCCGCCAGGACAATTTTTTGACCAAGTTCCGGGTACTGGGTCAATTCGGCCCCGGTCAGGCAGAAGGTGGCCTTTACCTGATTTCGAGCCAGAATATCCAGGATTTTGTCTGTCCCGACCGGATTTGGACCATCGTCAAAGGTCAGGGCGACGACTTTTTGCGTGGTTTCGACGCGGGCAACAAGCTTGCCGAAGAGTTGGAAAGTCCGCGAGCGACTGAGCGTCCAAAGCGTGTAAAATGTCGTGAAGAAGAGTACCAGCCCGATTCCAAGCAGCAGCCATTTTCTCGACCAGATTTTGGTGCTCCAGAAAGTCTTCAATTGATGAAAAAGCACTTGATTGAGTTCCTTTTTCCAGGAATGCGTCGGGTCGAGTTTTGATCTATATCAAAGGTGTATGCTCAAAATCAAAGACGAACGCTTACCAACGCGCTGTGACATTTGCCATCAATCAGACCAATTTGACCCGGCAACGGGCGTTTGTCAGCGCTGTGACGGCGTTGAACCAGTCACGATCAACCGTGAAATTGCATTTGGTCCGCTGGTTGAGATTCCTGGATTTGGTCAAGCCATTCGCTGGCAAGAACCCGCCGAAGATATGGCGATGCTCCCCATTGTCGTCAGTGCCTGTGAAAATTGCGGAACAGGAGAGTTTTTAGATGAACGAACCGGCGAATGTCTCTTTTGCGGGCAGAACTTTCAAGAAACCCCTGATCCCGAACTGACAGTTTTCGAAACACAAGTGATGGTTGTGCTTGCCCTGGTTGTAATTCTTGGACTGGTGATGCTGATTCTCCGCCTGTGTCAGATCGGAATTGGTCATTGATTATAGATCGTATGAGTTGGAGAAAAAGGTATAAAGCGCCTATACTTAGTTTTTCTCTTGAACACCAGTAAGATCAAAGGAAGGAATCGGTTATGGCCACAATCGTGTCTGAAATTGAAGCCTCGGGCATTGCAGTTTCTCAAATTGAAAAATGGATTGAGAGATTTCAAGCCAAAATTGAAGTAACAGGTTTTCAAGTGTCTTCCGATGAAAAAACAATCCAGGTTGATTTGAAATTGGCCGTACCACAGAACACAGAACGTTCCCTTAGGGTTGGAATCATTCTTGATCGGGAAACAGGAAAAATCGTCTCATCTCCGTCCAGGTCAGTACTTGTTGCATCCCTCGTACAATTATTTCCTCCCAGATATGCTCCAAAAACTGGAATTCCTGGAGAAAAACTGTATGGGATTTTGGAAAGTGGAACCCCACCGCCAACCGACGAAGAACTCAAGCAAGAGTATTCAAATTACCTGATGGAGAAGTATCGTTGATGCGGATCTTACTGGACGCAAATGTGCTCTTAGATCTTTTCCTGGCACGCTCGCCCTGGGACGAAGATGCACGAATGATTTGGGATCTTCATTTATCCGGCCATGTTGAGGCTTTTGTCTGTGCCATCACGCCTGATAATCTTCATTACATAATTCGAAAAGAAAAGGCCAAACAGGTAGGCCCTGACCCTTCTCAACACCATGTATCGCTTCAGTTTGCACATCAGGTGATTTCAGATGTGGTCACCACTTTGCTGGTCGCCCCGGTTGATAAATCCGTTTTGCAAGCTGCCGTTGCTTTAATTGGAAGGATTTTGAAGACGCGATACAGAGTGCCTGTGCCACAGAGTTATCTGTAGACGCGATTGTCACTCGCGATAAGAAGGATTTTCAGTCACCGTCGGTACAAATTTTTCAGCCGGACGAGTTTCTGAACTTTCTGGCCAATCAGTACCCCGAACCACCACAGAACCAATAAGTTATCTCATCATTAAACGTAACTCAGAACATATTCTCTGAGAAAGCTACTTCGCCATAATGTTGGTGACTTTGATTTCTTGCTTGATGATTTTCTGGCGGGCGGCATCCACTTCGTCAATCACCGTTTGGGGAATCAATTTCTGATTGTATTGATCAAGGGCAAAAGTAATACCATCGTTTTGGAGTCCGTAGGAGTGAATTCCGGCTTTGAATTTCTTTTCGACGACTTCTTTGACCGTGCTGTACACAGCGACATCCACGCGTTTGACCATGCTGGTCAGAATAATGCCCGGCTTCATCCAGTTTTGATTTGAGTCAACGCCAATGGCAAAACGGTTAACTTCTTCAGCCGCATCAAAGACCCCAATCCCCGAGTTTCCAGCCGCCTGAAAGACGATATCCGCACCTTTGTCAAACTGCGCTTTGGCTAATTCCTTGCCTTTGCCGGGGTTATTCCAGGCAGCATCGTTGATGCCGACGAAGTTTTCATAGACTTCGCACTTTGGATTGACATAGTGGATGCCTTCTTCATAGCCCTTGGCAAATTTACGGATCAACGGAATGTCCATGCCACCGACAAACCCAATTTTGTTGGTTTTGGTGGTTCGGGCGGCAATCATTCCCACCAGAAAGCAGCCTTCGTGTTCGTCAAAGACCAGGGACGCCACGTTGGGCAGTTCAATCACTGAGTCCACAATCGCAAAGTTCAAATTCGGATAGTCTTTGGCGACGCTTTCCATAATCGGCGCCTGGGCAAACCCGATACCGATAATCAGGTCATATCCACGTTCGGCAAAGGCCCGCATGGAGGGCTCCAGCGACGTGGGTTCACCGGGTTCAACATCCCGGAGCACAATCGGGAGGTCTTTCGCCGCCCGTTTGACACCCTCCCAGGCGGCGGCATTAAACGACTTATCGTCTTTTCCGCCAATATCAAAGACAATTCCGACCCGAATTTTCCCGGCTTCTTCCGGACTTGGACCAGTTTTGCACGCCAGGGACAGAAACAAAGAACTAAGCAGCACCAGGATGATCAAACGTCGCATAAAACCCCATTGAGAATGAAGAATTGAGAATGAAGAATTGAGAATGAAGAATGAAGAAAGCTTAGTGCTTGGTGCTTGGTGCTTGGTGCTTGGTGCTTAGTACTTGGTGCTTAGTACTTGGTGCTTAGTACTTGGTGCTTAGTACTTGGTGCTTAGT